>JAQBOS010000012.1 GCA_028287925.1 Mucilaginibacter sp.
AAGGTCAACATACTAACATGCGAATTCGGAGTCGCTCCGCAATATATCATTGATAATGCGCTGAAAGTTACACAACAATAAAAAGGAATTACTATTGGACGATCCAACATCGCCACTTCAGGCGCAGATTCCCTATCAACTGAAAAACTTGTATTCAACAGTGTAGCGTTTGAAGCTATCGCTGCTGATCAGCGCGTTAAAAAAATAACGGCGACCCTTTCCGATGACGGAAAGATACTAAACGAAAATAGTAATGCAGTCAACGCTGACGGTGCTTTTCTTTATAACGCCACAGAAACCTGGACTTTATCTAATGATAAGCAATTGCTGACCATCATAAGAAAGACAAAAGTTTATACGGGCTTTGAATATACGGTAACAGCAGTCTACAATAAAGAGTAAGAAGTGAAAAAGATATTTCAAATTCTTTTATTGCTTTCTGTAGCGACGATTTCGGTGTATGGGCAGGTCAAACACGTTATCCTGATCAGTATTGACGGGCTGCACCCTGATATGTACCTCGACCAAAGTTGGCCAACACCCAACTTGAGGGAACTAATGAAGCGGGGAACCTATGCTGAGCACATGCTCAGCGTATTTCCAAGCTATACCTATCCTTCCCACACAGCAATGTTAACGGGCGCATTACCGGCCAGGTCGGGTATCAATTATAATCAACCGATGGGCAGTCGGGGAGATTGGTTTTGGTTTACCAAAGCCATTAAGGTGCCGACCCTTTGGCAAGTGTTAAAACAAAAGGGTTTAACAACATCTGCTGTGGAATGGCCGGTAAGCGTAGACCCTAATATCACTTACAATATACCGGAAATATGGTCTGACCAATACCCTGACCGGATCACGGAATCCCGGAAATATGCTACACCAGGGTTAATTGAAGAAATAGAGCGGAACGCCACAGGTAAACTTGATCGCAATAACATGAACGATGATTACTTCAGCATGGATGCCAATTCAGCAAGAATGGCGGCTTATATTTTCAAGACCTATCATCCTGCTTTATTAGCGGTTCATTTCGCAGAAGTAGATGGTTTCGAGCATGAGTATGGCAGGGATGCCGATAGCGTAAGATTGGCAGTAGCAGCAGTTGACCGTGCTATAGGGGATATACTGGAAGCCGTTCAAAGAAGCCCGATGAAAGACAGCACCACAGTTATTATTGTCGGTGATCATGGTTTCAGTACCATCCATACAGTATTCCGGCCAAACATGCTGATCAAAAGGGTATCCGCAAAATTTATAGCTGCGGGCGGTTCTTGTTTTTTATACCGCTATGCCAATATAAATAAGGAAGATGATCCTGGGATTATTAAAGCGGTAACGGATAGCTTAAATAAATTACCTAAAGATAAAAGAAAATTATTCAGGATAATAAATCGCAAAGAACTGGATAAAATGGGCGCAGACTCTTCTGCTATCATGGCATTGGCGGCGGTACCTGGTATTGTATTCAGTAGTTCGACCGTTGCCGCAAAAGTCACTAATCAAGGACCGGGAACACGGATACAGAATAATCCCCTGGATGGGGTTTTCATCCCGACAACAGGCGGTCATCATGGCTACGATCCCAACCTTATTGAAATGTACACCGGATTTATTGCTTATGGCGCTGGTATTAACAAGGGGGGACATATCAAAGAATTATGTGTTACCGACATTGCACCCTTAATTGCAAAACTTTTAGGAATAGAATTTAAAACACCGGATGGAAAATTAGTACCAGGGATTATAAACTTTTAAAATAGATATATGCCTATTAGAAATGCCACTTATCGTGATGCACCGGCAATCAGGTTGTTAATGGAGGCTTTGGGTTATAAAACAAGTATAAGCTTGTTGATAAATCAACTTGAAACCTTATTTGACGGGAATGATCATCAAACTTTTGTTTATGAATTACATAAAGAGGTGGTGGCTTTCATAACTGTCCATTACCTGCCGCAACTGGCCTTCGATGGTGAACTGGTATTAATCTCTTATTTGTCGGTTGACGAAACTGTAAGAGACCAGGGCTTTGGAAAAGCGCTCGAACAATATATCGTTGAGATAGCCAGAAAAAGAAAGTGTGATCGGATAGAGGTCCATTGCCAGGAACTGCGGACGCAGGCACAGCGGTTTTATGAGCAGCAGGGCTACCAGGAACATCCAAAATATTATACGAAAAGATTGGTTTATGGCGAGTAAACCACAAAGAAGCTTTGCCAAAGCAATGCATAGTTAGATTTAGTTAAAAGTGTAAGGGTACTTCGTGTAAGCGGAGTGCCTTTATTTTATCGACCAGAAAATGGAAACAGTATT
The DNA here is from genome assembly GCA_028287925.1 of Mucilaginibacter sp. Lineage (GTDB taxonomy): Bacteria > Bacteroidota > Bacteroidia > Sphingobacteriales > Sphingobacteriaceae > Mucilaginibacter. The sequence continues at coordinate 2,317 of JAQBOS010000012.1, forward strand.
ATGGATAGGATTAGGCTTAATTATTTTGTTTATTATCCGGGTTTTCATTTGGCTGGTCAAGGATTTTAGAAACAGTAATCGGAAATAATATAAAAACAATATTCTCCCCGTTCTTTTAGTTTTTTCATTATCAGTGATGAGAGACAGTAATAGTTAATTAATGATTAAAGTGCCCGCTGATGGAGCGGCGGGCCTTTTTTGAAACGAATAATACATCATTTACCTAAATAATAATATATGAGAGCAACATTTAAACAATGGAATAAACCATAGATGTACCAATAGTACATCCAAAATATATTGCGTTTACACGCATTCCGTACTATCAACCACCACAGAATAATAGTATCAGGACGGGAGCATGCCAACGCCCGCTTTGGCGCGGGCTGGCCTGTTCATACCTGATACCTGTGGTGGGCTGATGATGTGCAATGGGTCATACCCGCCCTCTGCGGGTTATTTATTTTATGACCTGGTTCGGTTTCCCCTATAGAACCTTTCTAAATCTACTTTTATGAATACACTATTTGACACTCAAATGCAGGTGCTGACTTTCAATTTCATTTTATTGGAAGTACTACTCCTGATCTATCACCTATCTTTTCTTTCCAGGCCCAGCGGGTATAATCGCCTATGGTACCTGCTATTATTACTTTTGCTGTTGATCTTTAATTTTACCAACGGGCTTTTCCCTGATCTACAATCTCCGGTTAATATTAAACAACAATATATCATCGCCTACGGCAGCGCCTATATCATGGGGGCTTATGTCCCTTTTTATTTTTATAAAGCCTTTGCGCTCGAAAAGCTACGTTTTCACGCTCTGATTGGCGTTCCAATATTCGAGTTAGGTTCTTTCACCCTGTTTAATGTATTGCTCTACCTATGGAATGGCAATATTAGATTGGATAGTGAATTAGGGGTAATTGTTCCATTCGTTTACGGTTTTGTTGTTTTGACCGCGATGTATAAAGCTATCCGGCTAAAATTTAGGGAAAGCGGCAATAAACAAGACTACCGTGAACAAATAGCGGTATTTATCGCTATCCTGCCCTGGCAGGCGATGGTAGTATTTGCTTTCTACCCAGCCCCGCAATGGTTAAGGATCATCTTGGCTAATATGGTATTTGCAGTCATTACCCTTTTTTTAATGGTCAAAGCGTTCCGGCGTGACCGCAGGGATTTTGGCCTGTTAGTTGAATTTAAGGAAACCGGTGGTTTGGCTTCATTATTCGAGGCTAACTGTATTAAATATGAATTGACCGAACGTGAAATTAATTTTGCCATGCTGTTAAAACAAGGTTATACTTACCGGCAGATCAGCTTAAAAATGTTCCTTTCTCCAAAAACAGTGGGCAATAATATCCAGGCGCTTTATACCCGGCTTGGGGTAAGCGGCAAAATGGAACTGATCCATAAACTCTGGTACGAATAAGACACCGGATTTCCAGTTCAAAAAACCAAAAAGGGCATTTTACCTATCAAAAAGGGTATGTTTCTTTTTGGTTTTTTGCTTTTTCAGCTTTCATATTTGCCTTTAATTATCGGTTAAATTATATAACAATTCAATTAAATAGACTATGGAAAGAATCTTTACTTATTTCCTGCCTGTGTGAAAGTTGTCGCCAGTTGTTAACCGGGCAAGGCAGGATTTTACTTTAATCCATTATATCTAAATGATCCAGGAAATCTCAAACCGGCTGCTTAGGCAGTTGGAAAACGATCTGGAACAAGTTTGTTCCGAGATCAAGGACCCTTTACAAAGATTAACAACGGTACTGAAGCTTACCCGCGAGGCGCTAAAAAGGTTAAAAGTGCATGTCAGCGACCTTAAATTAAAAGACAAAGCGGAAGAAATACCCATTTTTAAGTATATCAAACCGTCCTTTTACCAATGGCAGATTTATTATGTGGAGTTATACAATATCGAAATTAACCTGCCTTATGGCGATGCCGAAAAACAGGCCAATTTTCTTGAGCAAGAACTGCTTTACATCGAGCGATTTTTCCGGCAATATGCCTTTCTTTATCAGTATTTCCGGCTGAATGCAACAGAGTTAGACAACCTTTACTTTGTAAGAGGCGCGGAAATGCAAAGTATTCTCTTACCCGAAGTACCCGACCTTGACCCTGAATTTTCTACCAGTTGTGATTACCTGTTTTCCAAATTCCGAGCCTTTGAAGCTTTAAAGGCGTGGGTACTGGAAAGGCTATTGCTATTGAGGAAAAAGAATATCGATCCACAGCAACTTTCCGGTGGTTTACAGGTGGGTGAAATGAACTGGACGGGTGATACCATAGACCTGGCCGAAGTGGGTTTAGGCTTCTACCATACGGGTAAACTCAATAACGGGACCGCAGGCTTAGGCGAAATCTTTCGCTGGCTCGAAGAAACTTTTCATGTTAATATCGGCGTGCCTGCAAAGCGGTTTGCTGAATTGCGGAAAAGAAAACGGTTAAGCCGTACCCGTTACCTGAACGAAATGCGCGACAGTCTCAACCTGAAAATGGAAAATGAGGACGAGTACATACCAACGGGTAAGAAAAAAAATAATTCAGCTATCAGTGACGATGAATAAAGGACTGTTTTAAAGCAGTTTGCATTTTATTTTAAAGTAGTACTGAAGCTTACCTAATCAAAAATTCCGCTTCCGGCAACCTTTGCTTTTGTAATTCCTGCCGCAATGGGGCGGCGGGACGAAAGCTAAAATTTATGTTAAAACATTTCACCTGGCAGCAGTTTTTGATAGCTGCCTTAGTACTCAGTATCATCTGGTACGCGGTCATCATCCTGGTATTTTACCGGCAGAGGATACAGAATTATTTAAACGGTAAATACAAAAACAACAAACCGCCGGAACCTTTGGGCCATGCCTGGGATGAAGAATTTGAAGATGAGTTTTCAAATGATGAGAACATTCTGTTGGTTATGCCTGGCCTACCCGATGGCATGTCAAAGCTAAGTATGTCGCAATTCAGTTTTGGGCCGCGTGGTGCTGATGAAGATTTGGATGTAAGCCGCGAGAGGCAACAAAGTATAGTGCCTGATGTGCTGGAGGAATTGAAAAGCATCTTTCACACCCTGGAAATGCAGCAAGGCACCAAACAGGATTTCATATCGCTATTTGCTTTGGTCAGCGGAAAATATCCGACGATAAAAGGCACAGCTAATGAACGGGCGCTGAACGAGTATATCCTTAAAAACGCGCCTTTCCCGATCTCGGATAACGAACTCAGCAATTTGTGGAACTAATTATTAATGCAAAAATCTCTCGTCATGATAAAATCGATCAAATCATATATAAAAAACCTGAAAGTGGTTTTTACCAACCCTATTCCTTATACCCCTAAGCAACAGGCGCTGCTCAAAACCCTGATGTTCGCGGCTTTGCTGCTAACGATCAATTATTGTTTCGGCCAGGACGGCAATTCAGGGATCAATTCTGCAACCACACAGGTCAAAGGATACTTTGACAGCGGCTGTAATTTGATGTATGCTATTGGCGCGGTAGTCGGCATTATTGGTGCAATCAAAGTTTTCAATAAATGGAATGCGGGTGAACCCGATACCAACAAGGTTGCAGCCGCCTGGTTTGGCTCCTGCGTGTTCTTAGTAGTTGTGGCAACGGTGCTTAAATCATTCTTCGGCTTATAAAACAAAGTATATGTCAGTTTACCAGATCAATAAAGGCGTTTCAAAACCAATTGTATTTAAGGGTCTCAAAGCGCAATACATCGCCTACCTGGCCATTGGTTTAGTAGTGTTGCTTATCAGCTTTGCTATTCTCTATATCTGCGGATTAAGCCTTTGGGCTATCCTTCCGTTGATCGTTGGTTTGGGCTCGGCCTTATTCTTTACAGTGTTCCGGTTAAGTCACCGCTTCGGTGAGCATGGCCTTTCCAAACACTTCGCCAGGAAACAACTGCCTGATTATATCAAATGCAATTCCAGGCAGGTATTTATCAATCTCAAAAAATAGTATTATGGGAATAGAGATCAATAAAATATTACCCTTAACTAAAGTCGAAAACAGCGCTATCCTGTCGGCTCACGGCGACATTACCATAGCCTACGAAGTTACCCTGCCGGAGATATTTACCTTATCCGACCGGGATTATGAAGCCTACCACCAGGCATGGGTAAAGGCTATCCGCCTATTACCGCAGGGCAGCATCTTTCATAAACAAGACTGGTTTACCGAAAGCAGCTTTAAGGCTAATTTTGAAAAGGCAGGCAAAAGTTTCCTTTCTCGTTCAAGCGAACAGTTTTTTAACGAACGCGAATGTTTGGAGCATAGCTGCTATATCTTCCTTACCCAAAAACCAAAGGACAGGAAATTAGCCAGTTCTGCCTATAGCAATATCCTGCGTAAAAGCATCGTGCCGCAACAAACCATTAACCCCGTTTTATTCAAGGATTTTTTGGATTGTGCCGGGCAATTCGAGCGGATATTAAAAGACAGCGGATTTATTACACTGAACAGGTTAAATAATGAAGAGTTGGCAGGAACAGCGGAACAGGTCGGTATCATTGAGCGCTATTGTTTTTTAGGCGCACAAGGTCAAAAGCCGGTAATACAGGATATACATATTAGAGATGAGATCAGGGTTGGCAAAAATCAATGCGAACTCTATACACTTTCGGATGTAGAAGACGTGCCCGCGCTTTGTGGCAGCCGTATCAATTACGATAAATACAGCACAGACCGCACCAAATTCAGTATTGGCTTTGCTTCACCTTTGGGCCAGTTGCTTAATTGTAATCACATACTGAACCAGTACATCTTCATTGAGGATGGGCAAAAAACAATTAAGCGGTTGGAAGCAAAAAAGCTGCGCCTGCAATCCTTATCGGGCTACTCCAGGGAAAACGCCATCAGCCGCGATGCGGTTAATGATTTTCTAAATGAAGCTATTGGGCAACAAAGATTGCCGATAAAGGCGCACTTCAATGTGCTGGCCTGGTCGGATGATGCCGATAAGGTTAAAGACCTGAAAAACTTAGTTTCGTCCGCAATGGCGCAGATGGACGCCACAGCCAAACAGGAAACAGATGGCGCAGCACAAATATGGTTTGCGGGATTGCCGGGCAATGAAGCCGATTTCCCGATGAATGACACCTTTGATACGTTCGTTGAGCAGGCCACCTGTTTTTTTAATCTCGAAACCAATTACCGGGATAGTGTAAGCCCATTCGGCATACGCATGGGTGACCGTTTAACGGGTAAGCCTGTTCATGTGGATATTTCAGACGAGCCGATGCGCTTAGGTTGGACTACGAATCGCTCAAAGTTTATATTAGGGCCCAGCGGCAGCGGTAAGTCTTTTTTCACAAACCATTTGCTGCGATCTTATTACGAACAAGGCGCGCATGTGGTAGTGATGGATATAGGCCATAGTTACCGGGGGCTTTGTGACCTGGCAGGCGGCTATTATTTTACCTATGCGGAAAACGACCCGATCAAATTCAATCCTTTTTATTTGACCGATGGGGATGTAATGGATACGGAGAAAAAAGAAAGCATCAAAACCCTGCTTTTAGCGCTTTGGAAAAAGGATGATGAGCCTTACCGCAGGTCGGAATACGTGGCAATCTCCAACGCGCTAACCGGCTATTATCAGCATCTTGACAAGTACCCCGATGTTTTCCCCTGCTTCAATACATTCTACGAATACCTGATGGAACATTATTTACAGGTGTTGGAAGACGGTAAGGTGAAAGAGAAAGATTTTGATGTGGCGAATTTTCTCTATGTTTTAAATCCTTATTACCGGGGTGGTGAATTTGATTACCTGTTAAACGCCACGGAGAATCTTGACCTGCTGCATGAGCGTTTTATTGTTTTTGAAATAGACGCCTGTAAGGACCACCCGATACTTTTTCCGGTGGTTACACTCATCATCATGGAAATGATCATTTCCAAAATGCGCAAGCTGCCGGGTATTCGCAAAGTGGTATTGATCGAGGAATGCTGGAAAGCTATTGCCAAAGAGGGCATGGCAGAATACATCCGCTATTTGTATAAAACGATGCGCAAGTTTTTTGGAGAGCCAATTATCGTTACCCAGGAAGTAGAGGATATTATCAGCAGTCCTATTGTCAAACAAACCATTATCAATAATTCGGACTGTAAGATCCTGCTTGACCAAAGCAAGTACCAAAACAAATTTGACCAGATACAGGAACTATTGGGTTTAACTGAAAAAGATAAGGCACTCATTCTTTCGATGAACAAGGCCAATGACCCGAAACGGAGATATAAAGAAACCACCTTTATCCTCGGTGCCCATAGTAAAGTTTACCGGACAGAGGTAAGTCTTGCAGAATACCTCGCCTATACTACTGAAGAAAGTGAAAAGGTCAAGGTACAGCAATACGCAAAGAAATATGGCAGCATACAAAAAGGCATCGCTATGCTGGCCTTGGAACTCACTAATAAAACCAACTGATTATGAGAGCAACAGTTAAAATGATGATAGCTGGCCTACTGTTATTAGCCGCCTGTCAGAGCAAGAACAGCCAAACGCAGGATTTTATTCCCGGTACTTATGCAAATGCGGCTAAAGGCGAATATGCCGTAGCCAATGACACTTTAAACATTAAGCAGGTCGATGGTAATAATTACCAGATCACACGCCGCACTACTTACCAGGCTGTCAGGGACGGCAAATTATTGCCAAAACATAGCAAAGTGCAAAACCTTAATGCCGTTTGG
>JAQBOS010000076.1 GCA_028287925.1 Mucilaginibacter sp.
GTGCATGATTTTCCGTTCAGCAAACCGGCTTCCGCAAGGAAATAACTACCTGAGCACAAGCTGGCTACTTCGGTTCCCTTTTTATTCATGCTGTTCATCCAGTTTATAAGCGTTTGATGTTTTTGCGGGATAACACCACGATCACCATAAAAAGCGGGAACTATAATAAGGCCCGGATTTTTCAGATCGGCTATTGCACTGTAACCAACATACGGTTCGGGGTTCCGTAAAAATTCATTTTCGGCCTTTTCTCCGGCAAGCATTATTTTAAATGGCAGCGGCCTGCCCGATTCATGAAAAAGCCTGTTGGTATGGATCAGCATATCCATTGCACCCGAAACAGTAGAAAACACAGCATCCTCGTGTATTAGTATCGCAATTTCTTTCATGGCTTATAAAAGTATAATTCAAATATAATAAATGAATTTGGCATAAAAACAACCACGCGGGTGATATTTTACAATTTTTACCGGCTGTCAAATCTAAAATTACCCACATGAAGCATGCTTTTAAGTAATACTCAACGCATTTTGAGCATACTCACGGCATTTTATAACTTCTTTAACAGCGTCAGATCCTTCCGGTATTTTATACTCCAGCTCAATTGTCGCCGGAAATTTATATTTTTTTCTTTTCATTAATGCCAGTACCTCCTTAATCGGGGTATCACCCTGGCCCCATGGCATATTGATACCATTATGAAATTTGCGGTCCTTAATGTGCATGCTTACAATCCTGTCGCTATTTTTCAGGATAAAATCAACCGGGCTGGTGCTGGTACCTGCAACATAATGCCCGATATCAAGGTTAATGGCATTATAATCCGACTGGCGCAATGCGGTATCCCATAAAGTAGGTGTAGCTTGTGTATGGGCATGATAACCAACATACATTTTGTGCTCGGCCGCTTTATCGCCCAAACGTTGCGTTTGCTCATCATCCTCCGGCAGCTCAACTGTAACATGGTTACATCCAAGCGCTTTGCCGGCATTAAAAGCATAGTTAATTTCGGCATCCGTATTTTTTGCTCCCAATGCATTTGGTTTCCAGGCATAGATCTTAACGCCTGCATCATTATACATTTTGCGCAGCTCAATAAATTTATCCATTGACGCATTCAAACGCCAATCAGCCATTTTAGCTGCAAAGTCTGCACTGCTGTCCCATTTAGGGGCGCCTGCGTAGGCTTCGGCAGCATCGCCCATCATTTCAATGGCGTTAATGTTGCAATCTTTACAGTATTGTAATAATTGTTCGGCACTGCCGGGCATGCTTCTGAACGAGTAAGTAATAACACCCACCTGCACGCCATTGATCATTGAATTGGGTTTGCCATCTGCAAAAATTGAATTTGCAAATGAGGCTTTCGAGGCCAGGGCTATACCCGCTGCTGCAAGTATCCCGGTGCCGATAAACCGCCGTCTTGAAAAGTCTTGTTTTTCCATGCTGTTTATAACTTAGTAGGAAGGAATAGTAAGTTGTTTATAATTGGTAATCAAATTTAGAATTTTTTACTAATAAGCAATGTCACCGCTCAGTAACGATTCTGTTCCTGTATTGACTGCTGAAACCGGTAAACGTTACAAAAAGAATAAAAATAAACTTTCATTGTATTTTGAAAGTTCTATAACATTGGTATATTTGTATATGGAGTTACCTGAGGCAAAGCAAAAGTTTATTGAGGCATGGGGAAAGTTGGGTTCTGAGTGGGGTATAAACCGCACCATGGCCCAGGTACATGCCCTGCTGCTGATCACTCCCGAAGCTTTAACTACCGAGGAGATCATGGAGTCACTCAGTATTTCGCGGGGTAATGCCAATATGACCCTGCGCGACCTGATGGGCTGGGGACTGGTTGAAAAACAACACAAGCCAGGTGAGCGCAAAGAGTACTTTTTTGCTGAAAAAGACACCTGGACCATTGCCCGCCAGGTTGCCAAAGAACGCCGCAAAAGAGAGCTCGACCCGGTAATTAAAATCCTGGATGAGCTGTCAAAAGTAAAGGGCGATGTTAAAGACCCGGCTTATAAAACCTTCAATAAATCAGTAACGGACATAAATAAGCTGGCAAAAAATGTAGATAAAACATTAGAAACCATGCTTAAAGCCGATGAAAGTTGGTTTTGGGGCTCGATACTAAAGATCTTTAAGTAGATTTTTTTACTCCTATTGAAAATTCGGTGGCCTGCTATTAGCGGAGGATATTCATTTTTTATATATTTGCACCGTTGGGTCATACCTGCCCGGCAATTATTTAAATTCCCTTATGGTGTAATGGTAGCACTTCTGATTCTGGTTCAGCCTGTCGTGGTTCGAGTCCATGTAAGGGAACATTAAAAATCAGGGTTTAGTCCCGGCAATAACAACAAAGCCTTTCCAAATTTCGTGAAGGCTTTGTTTGTTTAACCCAACTATTTAGGTTCTTTATTTATCACTGTTTTAGGAAGCATAAAACCAACCAATAACAGCCATATAAAACCGGGAAACCTGGTTAGGGGGATCAGGGCGAGTAAGTTTGGAACTACCAGGCTTAAACAACTTGCCTCACCGATAAAAGCTATTACCAGACCAATTATAACCAGCCACTTAGGCAAGAGTTTCATGAAGCCGGCAGAAACGGATATTCCGGCAATCAGAAGGCCCAACGGCACAGAATAACCTACTCCCCCAACAGTAAAAGCCATGTAATATAACGTCCGGATAACAGAGGCGTCCTGAGCAATACCAGGATAAGCCATTACCCATAACATGGATGCCGACAGGGCCACATTGATGGCAGTTATCAAACCACCCATCAACGCGATATAGGGCCCCACTGATCTGTTTCCCAAAAACCAGAGCCTGTTCATTACCGTTACGGCAAAAAGGGCCAAAGGCACGGCTGCAATAAATTGAAAAAAACTGCACATCAGCACATCATGCGGCTGGTTTTGAAAGTAAGTTGTTATTGTTTGTGCCGGCTCCCAGGGCCCCGGAAAATGAGCTTGTTTGCCTGACATTGACACAACAAAAGATAACCCGGTGTTAAAGAATACCGTGAAAAGGAGGGCCAGGATTCCTAAATGTGGCCCAACATGTTTTTTTTGATTTGTTTCCATTTTTTTTATTTATATGTGTACGTTAATATAGTTTGCAATACAAACTTAAAGTGCAAAAAAATTTATAAATGCAGATATTTCTTAATATCGCTTACGTATTTTTCAAATGCCAGTCTGCCTGTTTCCGTTAGTTTACAAATGGTATGCGGATAATTCCCTTTAAACGTTTTTATCACTTCAACATATTCCGCTTCATTTAATTTTTTTATCTGATGACTTAAATTGCCTTGTGTTGTTTTTGTTATCTCCATCAGGTAATTAAAATCTGCCTGTTTAATTTTAATTAAGGCCGAAACAATGGCTAAACGCACCGGGGTGTTTAAAACAGGGTCTAATTCATTATACATGCGCTACCGGTTATGCTTTTGAATATTTTAATAAATACCCTGGTACCAGGTACCCTATTGCAACAGCAATACCATGCAAAAGTGGTTTATATACATCCGGAATAAAAACACTGGTAACTGAAAATAACAGCAACAAAACTCCGCCAAACGCCAAAGGCCTGAAACGAAGCATCAACCCGGATACCAATGTACCAATTCCCCCGATCAACAATGTATAAGTAAAAGGCGGATTTGCTTTTACCACGTTGATAAATACAACCAGGATAAAGCTGATGCCTAATACCAGCCATAATTTTTTAAGGTAATAGCCAATGTATGTTTCAGACTCATGCTGTTTTCCCGCATAATGTAAAAAAGAGATAATAATACCTGTAAACGCCAATATGGGAAACGGCAAAAAGAACAGTTTAAATGATGTGTAAGTATGCAGGATAAAGAAGGAGAAGCTGGCTACTGCGATCAGCCATCCCCAGAGTAAAAATAAGAAGCTATGTTCTTTTATGTTCACTTTTGTTCTGGCGATCACATCCGTGATCATTTGTAAACTCTGAGCAGGGTCTAATTTATTTTCTATGGCTTCCATTGATCATTGATTTAAAAACAAATATAAATATAGTTTGCGTTGCAAACTATATTTATATCTCACGGTTTTGTAAATATATTTATAGAAAGCTTCCCGCAGTCTTAAACCATGTTTAATGTAATTACCCGCTTAATTGAAATGTCGCGTATCTTTATCCCATTCAAAACAAATGACCCGGCCAATTACGATAAACGATTTTTTGCAATTAAGCACGCCTGTTGCTTTAATTGATGTGCGTACGCCTGCCGAGTTTGAGCAGGGCCACATTCCGGGTGCTTTTAATATTCCCTTATTCACCAATGAAGAAAGGGTTAAAGTTGGCACAACCTATAAACAGGTGGGCCGTGAAGAAGCGATATTATTAGGATTTGATTTGACAGGTTCCAAATGGTCGGGTTTTATTAAAAGCGCGCTGGAAATTGCGCCGGATAAAAAGATTGCCGTTCATTGCTGGCGTGGTGGCATGCGCAGCGGAGCAATGGCCTGGGCGCTCGACCTGTATGGTTTCGAGGTATTTATTATCCAGGGTGGTTATAAAAACTATCGCAGGTGGGTGCATAGCCAGTTTGCATTAAATTACCAGCTTTGGATCCTGGGCGGCATGACCGGTTCGGGTAAAACCAGGATCCTGCAGCAGTTTAAAACCATAGGCGAACAGGTAATTGACCTGGAGGATCTGGCACAACACCAGGGCTCATCCTATGGCACCATGAACAAAATGGTACAGCCTACCCAGGAACAGTTTGAAAATAATTTGGCTGATGAGCTAAAGAGAATTGATAAAGGGCGTAAAATTTGGGTGGAGGATGAAAGCCTTACCATTGGTAAACGCTCTATCCCAAACCCATTCTGGCACCAGATGCGTGAAGCAGCATTGATTGATATGAAAGTTGATGCAGAACAGCGCATAGCTATACTGGTACAGGAGTACGGCAGCCTGGATAAAGATTTCCTGGCTGAATGCACTGAAAGGATCCGCAAACGCCTTGGCCCCGAACAAACAAAACATGCACTTGAAGCCGTCCGGGAAAATCGTATGGATGATTTTATCAGGCTGGTATTGGTATATTATGATAAAACCTATCGCACCGGCTTATCCAAACGCAACAGTGAACAAGTATTTCCGGTTGATATTAACGGGGATGACATTGTTAATAATGCCCATACAATTTTAACATTTACACAAACTATTGCTGAAAAAGCAGTACTATCTTAATGGAACCAACAGAAATTAAACTTACGCAATACTCCCATGGTGCCGGCTGCGGCTGCAAGATCAGTCCGGCCATACTTGATAAAATTCTTCATAGTCCAATAACCGCACCACCAGATGCAAGGCTATTAGTGGGTAATGATAAACGGGACGATGCCGCAGTGCTTGACCTGGGCAACGGAACCGCTTTAATATCTACAACTGATTTCTTTATGCCTATTGTGGATGACGCCTATGATTTCGGACGTATTGCATCGGCAAATGCCATTAGTGATGTATACGCTATGGGTGGCAAACCGGTACTGGCTATTGCCATATTAGGCTGGCCGATAGACAAGCTCCCACCTGAAACCGCTCAAAAAGTATTGGAGGGTGCAAGGGCTATTTGCGCCGAAGCGGGGATTACTTTGGCAGGAGGGCATAGCATTGATTGCCCTGAGCCTGTATTCGGGTTAGCGGTAAACGGACTGGTTGATATTCCTCATCTTAAACAAAATTCAACCGCGACAGCGGGATGCAGGCTATACCTTACAAAAGCGCTGGGCGTAGGCATTTTATCAACCGCCCAAAAAAGAGGCGTATTATTGCCTGAAGATGCAGCAATAGCTTTACAAAGCATGGTTACCCTAAATAAACCCGGTGAACTATTCGGGAAAATAGACGGCATTAAGGCAATGACAGATGTCACCGGCTTTGGCTTGCTGGGTCACCTTTCTGAAATGTGTGAAGGCAGTGGTTTATCTGCTGTTCTTGAGTTTAAGAAAGTCCCGGTGATAGCCTCGTTGCCTGCTTACCTTGCTCAAAAATGTTTCCCGGGTGGTACGCAGCGAAACTGGAACAGTTATGGGCATAAAGTTAGCCCGTTGACCGATGAACAGCGATACATTCTTGCCGACCCGCAAACCAGCGGAGGCTTGCTGGTAGCTGTAGCCGAAGAAAGTTGTGAGGCATTTGAGCTGCTGCTAAAAGAGGAACAGCTTGGTTGTACATCATTTGGCTGGCTAAAGCCCCAGGATGAAGGACCATTGATCGCAGTTATTTAATAGCGCTGATGTTTTACCAATGTAAAACTGCTTAACTTATCAACCAATTTAAAAACAAACCGGATTGCAAAAGGCTATCTTTTAGCCAATCTATGACAAGTTATATTGAACATGCAATGGGGTGTCACCCTGAGTAATCTATTTTTGCGCGCAAACAATCGCATTGAAAATGACATTTTATAAATATCTTATAATCAGCAAATTGCATAATGTGTCATTGGCAGCTTGTCGAAGGGTGACGTGTGCAGTGGCCTGTCCGCCTGCTAAGCGTGGTGCTGAGGCCTTTGCCCACATGGTTCGACAGAGCTCACCATGACAGCCCCACCCCTTCTCATTTCCCCTTCAGATTTCTCCGGGATTTTATCTCTCAGGTGGCTGGCCTTCCTTTGTCATTCAGCAAATAAACTTATACCCAATACTCCGGATGTTCATGATCTGGATGCCGGGTTCATCTTTTAGCAATTTGCGCAAATGGGTCATAAATACATCCATGCTGCGGGTGTTATAATAACTGTCTTCTCCCCAAATTTTCAGCAGCACATTTTGCCGTTCCAATACGGCATTTTTATGTAGTATCATCATCTCCAGCAATGCCATTTCTTTAAAGGACAGGGCAAATTCTCCGGCTGATGTTTTTAATTTTTGATGCACAGTGTCGAGCATACAATTGCCAAAATGATAAACAGTCGCCATTTCATCAGCAACGATTTCTTTGGGAGCGATAGATCTTTTAAGCAAGGCTTCCATCCTAACCAGCAGCTCATCCATGCTGAACGGCTTTTTCAGGTAATCGTTACCGCCGCTTTTAAAGCCTTTAACAATATCTTCGGTAAGTGCTTTTGCACTTAAAAAAATGATCGGCAAATGCGGATCAGCAGCCCGCAGCTCATTCGCAATTTCGTAGCCATCCTTTGATGGCAGCATAATATCCAGGATACAAAGATCCGGCTGCATGGTGCGGTATTCGTCCATTGCCATGCCTCCGTCAGCAACCAGCTTAACGGTATAGCCGCTGCTTTTCAAGCCATCGCTAACAATGCGGGCTAAAAAAGGTTCATCCTCAACATATAATACTTTGTAACTCATATGGCAACCGGTAATATAATTATAAAATTGCTCCCTTTGCCCGGTTCGCTTTTTACGGAAATGCTGCCCCCGTGTTTACTGATGATCTGCTTTACGTAATGCAGGCCCAGGCCTGATCCCTTTACATTGTGCCTGTCATTAATACCAGGGATCCGGAAAAAACGGTCAAACACTTTTTCATGGTAAACATCTGCTATCCCAGGGCCATTATCCTTAAAACTTAGGGTTACATTGTTTGCCGAACATTGGCAGCTGATCTGCATTTCCATTTGCGGACCGGCATATTTTATGACATTATCAATTAGATTATAAAACACATTGGTAAGGTGTAATGGGTCGCCGTTTACAAAACAAGGGTCAGCTGATAATGACAAATGAACAACTGACTTACTGTTATCCAGCTGCACCTGCATGGAAGCCACTACCTGTTTTAATCCGGCCTGCACATCATATAGTTCCTGGCGCATGGCATTGCTGGTGTCCTCTTCCTGGCTTAAGTTCAGCACTTTTTCTATCATCAAATTAAGTCGTTGCAACTCATGCCTGCTGATGTCAAGATAGTTTTGCAGCTTTTCGGGGTCATTAACCAATTGGTATTTGGTGATAGATTCCAAAGCTACAGATATGGTGGCCACCGGTGTTTTAAATTCATGCGTCATGTTGCTGGTAAAAGTGCTTTTGGCATCGGCATATAAGCGCTGGTTCCGGATCAGCTTTAATAAAAAGTAGAATGCAACGCCCGTAAGCAAGATCATTAGCAATGACGAAAACAGGTAATAACGCATCTGGTAAATAACCACCCCGTTTAACTCATTTACAACCAACTGGTATTTGTGCATGCTTTTTAAGTTGTAAGAATACTTGCCTGAATGATATTCCGCCTGGTTAAATAATAGCTTAGGAATGGTTATTGATGTAAGCGTATCTTTTCCGTAACCATACAATGCGTATTGCTTGCTTTGATTGATGCCCAACTTTGCAAGCTGCATGCTTACGGTTGAATCCATTCTTTCAATATCTGTATTATCGATCTTTTTCACCTCGTCAGGCGACTCATCGTTCCACCTGAGATCAGTTGGCTGATCATTCTTTTTTGTTGAGCGATTGTTGAATACGATCTCCATCTGAACCACCGAGCTATCGTTCCCAAACCCATAATGAAAGCTGCTGTGCACACCATTTATCCGCAGGTCATCAAAAGCCTGCCGCATTTGCAGCCATTGCGGAGATAAAAAGAATTCCCTGAAACGGTCGCCGCGAACATTGTGTTTTGAGATAGATGAATAGAGCGTATGAATAGCAGAAGTACTCACTATCTGTTCTATGTCTTTTTTTAACTGCGTCTTTTGCGAAACAAACAACTGCCTGAGCCATACCGCCTGCAAAGCAATGCTTACCACCAGCGAAAGAATGATAAGCGGGTAAGCATAACGGGAGTTGAACCATTTCATAAAGCTAATTTGGTAATAATAACAGGTAATGTGATGTCCCCATGTACGAATTAACTCTATTTAACCGAGTTTAACTTTGGTTTAGGAAGCGGAAGACTATGTTTGGTGAAATTTATTTATGAAAAACATTTTTACTTTTCTGCTGTCATTTATGCTATTTCCGGCGCTTCTATCGGCACAAAACTTAAAGGGAACAGTTCAGGATGATAAAGGGAAGTTACTTGATGGCGTTAGTATTTATTTAATCCATGATGGGAAAGCGCCTGTTTTAAAAATCTCGGATAACGGCATTTTTCTTTTTACCGGAGTGAATACCGGGCAATACCGGTTAACCGCGAGCCTGGTGGGTTATCAAACCCTGGTCCGCAATATTACCCTGCCAAAAGATACCCTGAACCTGATTTTATTCCCGCTTACCAACCAACTAAGCGAGGTTACTATTGCCGGCAGTAAACCTTTGATTGAAAGGAAAATTGACCGGGTTGTATTTAATGTTGAAAACAGCATTACCGCCAGCGGCGGCACCGCCTGGGATGCATTGAATAAAGCCCCGGGTGTACAAACTACTTTTGACGGCACTATAAAAGCCAATGGAAAGGGCGTTACTATTTACCTTGATGATAAACCTATAAGGCTCTCAGGCGAGGATCTGAGTGTTTATTTAAGAAACTTACCTTCGGATAATATTGCGAAGATTGAGATCATGGCAAACCCAACAGCCCGTTATGATGCACAGGGTGGCGCGGTGATCAACATTATTTCAAAAAAATCAAAGGTGCAGGGTTTAAATGTTATTGTGAGCGGTGCTTTTACACAATCGGCACATGGCAGTTATACCTCGGCCGCCAGCTTTAATTACCGTAAGGATAAGCTGAACATTTACGGCAATTACGGTTACAGCTATCGCGATAAAGAGCATAACGAAACCGAGTACATTATTTTTGAAAACCCGCAAAGCTATTCGTACTGGGATAACAATAAAATTGGCGAACGCAAGGGCAGGGCAAGCAGCTATAAATTAGGCTTGGACTACAACCTTACGGATAAACAGGTGATCGGCTTTTTGATAAACGGCACCAATAGCACCAATACCCGCATCAACAATGTGCAAACCAATATTTATAACAACCACCAGAGCACTATTGATTCTCTTTTAAAAACAGCAAACAATACTGGTGGCAATACAGATCAGCTCAGCTATAACCTGAATTATAAAGCCAAGCTGGACACTGTTGGACAAACGTTTAACATCGACCTGGATTATGCGCCCTATCGCAACGATGGGAACCAGGCGGTTAATAATTTATCTTTTTTACCTAACGGGAGCCCGGCATCTGCGCCTTATAATATCAGTACGTTCTCCAAACAAAAGATCGACATCTGGTCGGGCAAGGCGGATTACACCTATGCATTTAATAAAAAATGGAATATGGAGGCTGGTGTTAAATACAGCAACATTATTACACACAATGGCTTTAACTTTTTTAATAACAGCACCGGGAGCCCACAACCAGACCCAAGCAAAAGCGACCAGTTTGAATATACCGAAACTACTTCCGCAGCTTATGCAAGTGTTAATGGCACGCTTGGTAAATGGAGTTTGGAAGCAGGTTTACGCGGCGAATACACGCATACCAAAGGCTACAGCGTAACGCTTGATTCCCTTAACCGCAACAGCTACTTTCACCTGTTCCCCACTTTGTTTTTAACCTATACCATTTCGAAAGATCATGAGCTAAACATCAATTACAACTATCGCATAAACCGGCCCGATTACTGGCGGCTTAACCCTTTTAAATATTATACCAGCCCGTACACCTATTTGGAAGGAAACCCGTCATTGCAGCCTGCATTTATTCAAAGTGCGGAGGTTGGCTATACTTACAAGCAGCAATATAATTTCAGCTTATTCTATCGCCAAACAAATGGTTATTTCAGCAACATAACTGTGCAGGATAACACCAACAAAATATTTTACGACACCCAGCAAAACCTGGATAAAAGCTTGGAAACCGGTTTTACTTTGTCAGTGCCAGTGAACCCGGCCGATTGGTGGGAGATTAATAACTATATCCAGGGATCGTACCGGCAAGAGAATTCGGGTTACCTGCAGGGCAGTTATGACTACCATACATTAGGGTTGTATGCAAATATCAATCATGCCTTTACCATTAACAAAGGCAGTGGATTAAAGGCCGAGATCAGCGCCTGGTATTCATCCCCAACCATCCAGGGCATTTATAAGCTCGACCGCACTTTTGATGTAAGCGCGGGCGTTCGCAAAACTATATTAAACAAGCAGGGCGCTATCAGGCTGGCTGTTAATGATATTTTTTACGGAAACCCCTATCGCATTAATGTAAACTACCTGAACCAGCGAAACGGCTTTCATGAGTATAACGATACCCGTAACATTGCCTTAAGCTTTAGCTATAAAATAGGCCACAAAAAAATTGCTGATTCCCGCAAAAGGGACAGCGCCAGCGAAGACGAAAAACGACGTGCACAATAACATAAATCAAATCAATATGAAAATTATTAGCTTTATAGCCTTATTATTTATTGTTAATACTTCCTTTGCCCAGGTAAAAAGGGTTGACAAGATCCTTGATTCCTGCATCAAAAAAAACTTTAACGGTGCAGTGCTCATTGCTAAAAACGGGAAGATCGAATACCTAAAATATACCGGGATAGCCAACCGGCATTACAATATTAAGTATTCAAGCCAAACCATATTTCATTTATTTTCGGTTACCAAAACATTTACCGCGGCTTTAATAATGCAATTGGTTGAGCAAAAAAGGATCAATTTAGATTCAACTATATCAACCTACTATCCCGCGTACAAGGGCGTGGCCGCAAAAAAGGTGACCATCCGGAACCTGCTCACTTATACCAGCGGCATGTATCATAAAGACCTGGACGGCCGGCAAATGCTGCTTGAAGCTTACAGTACTGACGTGTGGTCCCTGGATACTTTTATTAACCGCTATCTTTCTGAAAAGCTGATAGATACACCCGGCACAAAATTTAATTATAACAACGGCGACTATATTTTACTCGGTAAGATAATTGAGAACGTATACGGCAAACCTTATGAGCAGGTATTAAAGGAAAAAATACTGATCCCGCTTAAAATGAACCATACAGGCTTGCTGCACCATGAAGATATTATAAAAAATATAGACGAAGGATATTCAAACCAGGATGGCAGTACAACTGCGCTTTACACGGCGACTAATTTTTACATCGATAATTACTATTCAGCAGGGGGGATTTATTCAACGCCTACTGACCTGCTTAAATTTGACCAGGCTATTTTTAACCATAAAATATTTAAGAAAGAAACAGCCGACCTGATGCTTACTTCATACCCCAAGCTTGGCGATGTGGCCTTTGGCTTTTGGGTGTACCCTAAAAAATTCGGGAAAGTAAATACCATTTTTGCCGAAAGACAGGGCGCCGGCTACGGGCACCACTCCAACTGGATCCACCTGGTTGATAAAGGGCTTACGTTTATTTTATTATCAAACACCGAAACGGTTGATTTAAATAAGATGCGGATGAGGGTTATAGCGGCTTATTTGGGGCAGTAGCTAAATGGATGTGCGGATTTTAGATGTGCGGATGCGTGAATATGCAGATGTGCGAATGAAAAAATTAAAGCAGCATATCACATCAACTTTGTCACATTGTGACAGGTGTGACAAATAAAGGTTCGGAAGATTATAAAAAATATTCCTTCTTGCCCTTGTTGGTGTTGTCTCTTACAGTAAGAGCCTTCGGCTCGATACATCTTGTAACAACGGGTTTCAACCCGTTGAGCACTATCATACCACACTTACAGAGTGCCGTCGGCACGATGCATATCGATCTTCGGAAGTATTTGCCGTTTTGCATGGATTTATATGGACCGAACCTATGGTTCTCTTTTATCTGCTTTTTATAGCCAACGGATTAAAATCCGTTGTTACAATATAGGTCGAGGCTCCGCCCCTGGTAATTCTTTTTTAGCGTTTTGGAAATGAAGGGTTATAAATCTTTCGAACACTCGTAGAGTTGTCTCCAACAAAGGCGTAAATGATTTTTTGCCCCCTCTGTCCGGAATTCAAAGATGGCGTTGTCTTTAATACAAATGATGCCTTTTGGTGTTGTTGATTTAAATATTATCTGATTAAATTTAATTAAAAATCCGATGGAAAAATTTATGCTGATAGTAAGGGAAGACCTGGCAAGAATTGGTCGCCTTACCGTAAAAGATCGCCTTTCAGAAGGGCCGGACATGCTGGGCTGGGTCCAGTCGCTTTCAGAATCTGGCAATTACATCAGCGGGGAGCCGCTGGCGATAAAAGGCCGTTATGTAACTAAAGACGGGGTGCAATCTGATGGCCCGTTTATTGAAGCAAAAGAAGGTGTAAGCGGTTATGATCTGATCTGGGCCGAGAACATAGAGCAGGCTACCGCTATTGCCCAAAGCTGCCCGATGGTAATGGCAGGGTTTGCCATTCGCGAAGTAAGGCCGGTACAACCATTTCCCGGGAACGGGGAATAAAGTTAGTCTTGAGTCGAAAGTCTTGAGTTCTAAGTCAGAAAAAACGAAACTTGACTTAGGACTTGCGACTCAAGGCTCTCGACTTAATAAGCAACAAACCCACCCATTATGAATAAAGTACAACAGGAAGTTGACGCGCTTTACAAGGAACACTTTGGAAAAATGGTTGCTTCGCTGCTGTATTCTTTCCGGGACCTTGACCTTGAAACCGCAGAGGATCTTGTACAGGATGCGTTTTCTTCGGCTCTTACCGACTGGCGGCAGAAAGGAATTCCTGCAAACACAACCGGCTGGATCTACAAAGTTTGCAGGAACAAAGCGCTGAATATCCTAAAGAAAAATAACAGGCTGGTAAGCCTGGACGAAAAAACAGACCAAAGATCGGCAGAGATTGGGTTCAGTGAGTCAGTGCTGGATGATCCGCAATTGAGGCTATTATTTGCTTGTGCTAATCCTGATCTGTCGCCTAAAACGCAGGTTGTTATCACCCTTAAATATGTTGTGAACTTAAAAGTTGAAGCCATTGCCCAGGTGCTGGGGATGACGATAGACGGTGTGGATAAACTGCTTTTACGGGCACGGCAAAAAATAAAAGGCGAAAAGATCCTTTTGGAAGAGCCGCACTCAGCAGCATTAAAGCAAAGACTGCCAATAGTTCACAAAATAATTTACCTCACCTTTAACGAGGGTTATAAATCATCCGGCAGTAAAGAAGTTTTGCGTGAAGACCTCTGCGAGGAAGCGTTGCTATTAAACAAAACCCTCATCGATAGCAATTTAGGCGACAAAGACTCGCTCGCATTGCAGGCGCTGATGCTGTTTAACAGCGCGAGATTTAAATCAAGATTCTCTTCTTCCGGCGAACTTTTAGATCTCGAAAACCAGGACAGGACTCTTTGGAATAAGGAGCTGATCCTGCTGGCGGAAGATCTTTTAACGCGGTCACATAGCGAAGCCCTCTCTAATTACCATTTGGAAGCAGCTATTGCTTATAAACATTGCTCAGCACCTAGCTTTAAAGCTACCGAATGGAAAACAATAGCAGGTTTATACAAACACTTGCTGCACAGCAATCCCAACCCGTTTGTTGAATTAAACTACGCCATTGCATTGTATTACGCAGGAGAAAAACAATCCGCCTTTAACCTGTTAAATGAGCTGCAGCAGCATGCCTTTTTTAACCGGTATTATTTGCTAAATATGACGCTCGGAAAGTTTTATCATTTGGAGGATGATGATGGGTTGGCAAAACAATACCTGTTGAAGGCTTATCAGCAAACTAATAATGTGAAAGAGCGGGATTTTATTGGGCGGATGATGAAGGGGTTGGAATAACGTCCGAAAAATGTTTTGTCATTGCGAGCGCAGCGTGGCAACCGCGAACTTTACAGTTCGAAAAGAAAGGTGTAGAACCTGCATTTGCGGTTGTGCATGGCGTGCGGTTGCCGCGCTGCGCTCGCAATGACAAGAGGGCTTAATTCGTTCCCTTCACCCCAACCTTATACCCGCTCGGCGTTATGCCTTCAATCTTTTTAAAGGCCCGGCTAAAATAATTGAGGTTATTGAACCCGGCTTTAAAACATGCTTCGGAAATGCTGTTGTAAGGGTTGTTCATCAATTGCTTGGCAAACTGAATGCGTTCCTTTATAATATAATCAACCGGCGAAATTCCCAGCTCATGTTTAAACGCGCGGAAAAAACTGGCCTTGCTCATGAATGCCATCTGGCTAAGGGCATCAATATTCAGCTTTTCGGTAAGATGAACCCTGATATACTCAAGCACATAGGCAAACCTGCTGCCCGTAGAAAGTTCATGGATATTATCGTGGATCTCGTGCAGGTTTTGCATCTGCATAATACGGATCAGCAATTCTTTCAGGGTAAGGTTAGCCAGCACATCTTTTGTCAAAGCGTCGCCGGTACTAATGCGGATCAGCTTATTGATCAGCTGGGCCAGCTCGTAATTATTAAAAAAATGGAACTGGTTATAGTTTAGCTTCCAGGTATGCTTGTCTTCGCGCGGATAATTCTCGTTCAAAAAATCAAGCGTGTTCATTATCTCCTGGTGGTTTATGGCCAGCGCCGTACACTGCGAGGGCTGATTTGCTGTAGCCTCCGGAAAATCAATCTTCATGGTGATGTTTGGCGGCACAATCACGGTTTCGCCGGGCAGGTAATCAAACCCCGGCTGATCGAACAAATGCATTACCTTTTTGCCCCGCAGCATGCTGGTAATTACCAGGT
Source organism: Mucilaginibacter sp. (assembly GCA_028287925.1). Taxonomy (GTDB): domain Bacteria; phylum Bacteroidota; class Bacteroidia; order Sphingobacteriales; family Sphingobacteriaceae; genus Mucilaginibacter. The sequence continues at coordinate 15,618 of JAQBOS010000076.1, forward strand.
CGCTAAAAGTTAAAGGCACCAGCTCACTGCGCTCATACGTTTCAAATATGTTAAGCTCACAATGGTTCAGGGTGTAAGCCTTTCTATTTTCAACAAGCGTTCTGATCTCTTTCTGGTTTGAAAGCGACAACGGGTTTACCAGGTTTCTGTTGGTCATGGCTAATGCCTATTTGTGTACAAATTAGGTATAGTTATATTCATTTACAAGCACTTAGATAAAATGACACCATTGTGCTACCATTTGATACCATTGTGCAAATGAGAGCGCCCTTATCAAGCCTAAATTAGCATTACCAATTAAAACTAAAAAACATGAGTATTATTTCAAAACCTACTTTTAAAGAAAAGTACGACAATTTTATTGGCGGCAAATTTGTGCCGCCCGTTAAAGGCGAATATTTTGATAATATTTCTCCTATTGATGGCAAGGTTTTTACAAAAGCAGCCCGGTCAGGCAAAGAGGATATTGAGTTGGCTTTGGATGCCGCCCATGCCGCTTTTGTCACCTGGGGCAAATCATCTGCAGCTTACAGGGCCTCTATCCTGAATAAAATTGCCGATGTGATTGAAGCGAACCTGGAATATTTAGCAGTTGTTGAATGTATTGACAATGGCAAAGCCATCCGTGAAACAAGGGCAGCTGATCTTCCTTTGGTTGTAGATCATTTCCGCTATTTTGCCGGCGTGATCCGTGCCGAAGAAGGCGGGATTTCTGAGCATGATGAATACACTGTAAGCATTTGTTTACATGAGCCTATTGGCGTTGTCGGGCAGATCATCCCCTGGAACTTCCCGTTATTAATGGCCACCTGGAAAATAGCGCCTGCACTGGCAGCCGGTAATTGCTGCGTGGTTAAACCGGCCGAGCAAACGCCAACGTCTATAATGATCCTGATGGACCTGATAAAAGATATTCTGCCACCCGGTGTGTTAAATATAGTTACCGGCTTTGGTCCCGAGGCAGGTAAGCCGTTGGCCTCATCGCCCCGTGTTGCCAAGGTGTCATTTACAGGCGAAACCACTACCGGCCGTTTGATCATGCAGTATGCGTCAGAAAACCTGATCCCGGTTACAATGGAACTGGGAGGTAAATCGCCAAATATTTTCCTTGAATCAGTAGGCGATGCCGATGATGAGTTTTTTGATAAGGCGATTGAAGGGGCCGTATTATTTGCCCTTAACCAGGGTGAGGTTTGTACCTGCCCATCGCGGATACTGGTGCACGAAAACATTTATGATAAATTTATATCGCGCGTAATTGAAAGAACAAATGCCATTAAAATGGGCAACCCAATGGACAGTGATACCATGATGGGGGCACAGGCATCGAATGACCAGTACGAAAAAATCCAATCGTACCTTAAAATAGGGAAAGAAGAGGGTGCCGAAGTGCTTTGCGGCGGCGAAATAAAAAAGATGGATGGTGAGCTTGCCGATGGTTATTACATTCAGCCAACGTTATTTAAGGGCCACAACAAAATGCGCATTTTCCAGGAAGAGATCTTCGGACCGGTAGCCTGTGTTACCACCTTTAAAACCACGGAGGAAGCCATCGCGATAGCAAATGACACCCTTTACGGGCTTGGCGCCGGTGTGTGGACCAGGGATGCCCATGAGCTTTACCAGGTTCCGCGTGCTATACAGGCAGGCAGGGTTTGGGTAAATAATTACCATGCCTACCCGGCTCATGCACCTTTTGGCGGATATAAGAAATCGGGATTTGGACGTGAGAACCATAAAATGATGCTTGGCTATTACCGCCAAACAAAAAATATGCTGATCTCATACAACAAAAACAAACTGGGCTTTTTTTAGTAGTTGATTGGTTGTTAATCTCTGCGATTCTTTGTGCCTTATGTCTTTGTGGTTTTTTACCACAGAGATACAGAGAAGGCACGGAGATCACGGAGTTAAATCATTTCGCCCTTAAGACGGTTCTTTCTCTGTGTTCTTTGCGCCTTCTTCGTGCCCTCTGTGGTTACATAACTTGTAATTTATCATCATGACAAAAAGAGTATTGGTAATGCCCGAAGCATCAGCCCTGATAAAGGAATTAAAAGGCAGCTTCGGCGACCTGATGTTTCACCAAAGCGGTGGCTGCTGCGATGGTTCATCGCCCATGTGCTTTGAAAAAGGCGAATTTAAGCTGGGCGGCAGCGATGTAAAAATAGGCACCATTGACGATTGCGAATTTTGGATGAGCAAGGATCAGTTTGAATACTGGCAGCATACCCAGCTTACTATAGGTATTACCAAAGGCTATGGTTCAAGCTTTTCTATCGAGATCCCAACAGGATTCCGGTTCATGATCCACTCCCGGCTGTTTACTGACGATGAACTGAAAGACCTTGAACCGGTTGCGTTTTTTGAGGATTGATATAGATATTTGACCCGATAGGACAATGTCATTAAGTTAAGAGAACGCTGTCTATAACAAACCACATAACAATGTCCAGTAGCCCCACCTAAACGGCAGAGCCCTCATGAACGCATTTTAAAAATAAATAACTGTGAATAATCCTCTCCGGTTGGGAGGACTTGAAAAAAACAAACACGGGCGAAGCTAAAGTCTCCCCTACCGGCTAATCTATGCACACAAGTTAAAAAGCCTGAAATTTGATTAATCTGACATGTTTTTTTGCCAAATCTTATACAAAACTAAGGTGTTCTGA
>JAQBOS010000035.1 GCA_028287925.1 Mucilaginibacter sp.
TAAATATCTATCTTCAGTTTTCTTTTATTTCACGCATTAGTTTTTCCTTCTTAAAATCTAACGTCCAAATGCCCAAATCAAAAAACCGTATCTTTGCCACCAAATCAATGAAATCACTCCAAAATCAGTGAAATCATTTATAATCTGTGTAATCATTCAATAATCGGTGGAATCAACAATAACAGCAACGGCAGTTTGGGAAAAGGGATATAACAACTATGGCCCCTGGCTTAAAGAAAAGTACAAGGGTCACCGGGTGTTTAAGGTAATTGTTGACGGTGGTTTCACCTGCCCCAACCGCGATGGCTCAAAAGGCTACGGCGGCTGCACTTATTGTAATGTTGATTCATTTACCCCGTCCGTATCGCGTAATGCTCCCACTGTTCGCGAGCAGGTGATCCAGGGCATGGAGCGCGCCCGAACAGGCAACAAGGCCGATAAATTCATCATTTATTTTCAACCCAATACCAACACCTATGCCCCTGCACATTATTTAAAAATGATGTATGATGAAGCGCTGAGCTACGGCACCGAAGATATTGTAGGCCTTTCAGTAGGTACCCGTCCGGATTGTATTGATGCGGAAAAAATAGCCCTACTGGAAAGTTATACCGATCGTTTTGATGTAGATCTTGAAATGGGAATGGAGTCTATTTATGATGATACCCTTGCACAGATCAATCGCGGCTGTAACCACGAGGAACTGGTTAAAGCGTTAAAGCTGGTAGAAAATAGCAAGCTTGACGTTTGTGTGCATACCATATTCGGCTTCCCGTGGGAAACACACCAGATGATGCTACGCTATGCCGATGAGATCAACCGTTTCCCGCAAATAAAATTTGTAAAGTTCCACCACCTGCATATTGTTGAAGGCTCGGTAATGGGTGTGAAATATAAACGCGAACCGTTTAAAGTTTTCAGCATTGATGAATATGCTGATTTCCTTTGCGAGTTGCTCCCCCTTGTTCGCCCGGATATAGTGATCCAGCGCCTCTTCGGTCTCAGCGACCGTGAGCTGCTTATAGCGCCAAACTGGGGACTAAAAAAGTCAGAGATCCAATATTATATTGATCAAAGAATCTTATCAAGAGGTGTTGTACAGGGATCGGCTCTGAACCGGGATTAAGGGGATTAAAGGATTTTTCTGATCCTGTCCAATTTCCTGATGCTGCCATATATCCAGAATCCCAATAAATCCCTTAATCCCGGTTCAGTCTTTAAACCTCGCAATCACCTTCCTTCCCAAATCATAAGTGATCCTGAACGCTTCCTGGTTACTGGTAAAGCCTGGTGTGCGGTGAATGCTGAAAATAAACTGCCCTTTAATATGGTCGAACAGGAAAGGTGTAAATATCAGATCAAGGCGATTATAAAACTTCTTCTCATAAAATGCATCACCATAAGCAATTTCTGAGCCCTGGCCTGCGTAAAATTCATCAAATGCTGCAAAACGGTGATAGCTTAGATAAGCGCTTGAAACAAACCCTACCGGCGTTTTCGCCCCGCCAAGACCACGCCTCCGCTGGAATGACACCATTGCCCCGGCTTCAAATGACAGCGAATCAAATGTGGTTTGCTTACGGCTAAAATCAAGGCCTAATCTAACCTGGGCTGCACCGTCATCACCTATATGATCATCAGGTAAAAGTACTTCTGCGCCGGCATCGTGCATCATCAGCACGTAGTGCGAGATATAAAACGGACCAAACAATGATGGCTTCCACTTACCTTCAAATCCAAATAAAAACTGCTCCCGGTCGGTTAGGGTTTGACGGCTCACCCAATCTATCCAGCCAGTTTCGGTGAAGTGTTCATTATGATATCGCGCCAGCAAACCTTCAACATTGGGGCGGTAATAGCGCAGCGTATCATTCAATAAAGCACGCGGATAATTGCTGATCAACCCCTCACGTGGAAATTCACCGGCATCAAAAAGCCATTTAGAGCTTTCATACTTATAATAGGCTACCGGGTTTACCTTTAAAAAATAAGGCTTGGCCCCAAACTCGTGAATTGCATCAATGCCAACAATAAAATGATTAAGGCTATCCAGGTTAAGCCCCAGATCAAGCGCGGTGCGGGTGCCTGAATAGGTACGTGAACGCGCAACAAAATCTTTGTACTCGCGGTTATCTAAAAAGCCCAGCCCGTTAAAATGGATGTCGAGGCTTTGGGCTAGAGCGGCGGTGCCCGTTATTAAAGAAATCAGGGTGATGAGGTAAAACTTTTTTATCATGTAGAGGCGATGTTATTTAACAGTAATTTTTATTACCCGGCTGTTTTTGCTGCCGATGAACGGTTCGGTGCGCAAGGAAAAAAGCAAGCTGAAACTCCCCTTTTTCAACGGCGAAGTTACAGGAAAAGTATAATGGATACTTTCACCCGGTTGTAAACTTATTTTTTTATAAGTATCCTTTGCCTCCTTTACATCAATCAGCTCATTTTCTTTAAAAAAGCAGGATTCAAGTTTAACAGGGTGCGTATATCCGGTATCGCTAAAACTAATAGCGTGTGTGTATGGGTTGGTTATGGTCAAATCAAAATTTGTTGTTTGCCCCGGCTTTGTAGTTAATTTAAGCGAGTCGGTTGCAATAATTACCTTCTGGTAAGTACGCACATCGCTCACCCAATTGCCATACCATTTACCGGCTTCAATTTTGATAGTGTCTTTTGTAAGATCTTTTATGGGTGCGCCCGACAAATAATATACCCGTTTGTGTTGGATGCTGTCTTCCATCGGCCAGATATCAAACTGGGTAAGGCGGTAAAAACGATCATCGTAAGCAAAGCATTTAAGGCTGTTGGTATAGTAATTATATTTCGACGGATTTTGGAAGCCTTCGCTCATCACCACATAGTTATCCCCGGCCTTTTGTTTTACAATATGCGTCCACTCTTTAAAGCCATAATAGCTTTTTAAGTGCCCATAAGTTTTTGCAAAGCCAACGCCGCTGATAACAATTACCCGTACAATAACAATAATGCCTATGTTAATTACAGCCAACGGCAGCAGCCATTTGGGCCAGCCGCCCTGCTGTTTAAAATGGATCAGCACCAGCATTACCAACGGCGCAAACAGGATGAATGTCCACTGAGGCTGCACTTCGCCTTTTGCACTGCTGATAAAAAAGAACAGCAGTGTTCCCAAACAATTAACCAGCAGGCAGCGGATAAAGGCATCCTTTATTTTGATGGTGTACGCCTTGTAAAACAAAAACCATCCAATAAGGGGGCCAGCCATTAACAGCTGACCGGGCAGGTAAGAGAATGTATTTAAGAAGCTGTATTTATCAGCCGAGCGCTCATACAAGTGGTAATTTATAGATGGGTATCCGTGGTTTGCCTGCCAGATAATATGCGGCACATATAAAGCAATCGCCAACACAACTATCCCCCAAAATGTGCCGCGTTTTAATAGTTTTAAATTAGCCAGCAAGGTAAAGCCGACCACCAGTATGCCATTGTATTTACTGTACAACAGGCAGGCAATAGTTATCCCTAAAAGTACAGCCAGTCCCCATTTATCTTTTTGCAGGTATTGCTGGTACAGGAAATAAAATAATACGGTAAAAAAGAAAAGAGGTGCATCCGGTGTGGTAGTAAACCCATAAATGTGAAAGATAAACAACCCGGATGTAACCAGGATAAAAGCCAAAGCATCAACCGCGTATTGCTTCAAGGTAAGCCATAACAGGTAAACTGATGCTGAGCTGGCCAATACTGTGAGCAGGCGTAAACCAAGCTCATTATGCATAATACCGTCACCGATGCGAATGAACAGCGCTACCATTGGCGGATGATCAAAATAGCCCCAATCCAAATAGCGCGAATACATCCAGTAATAAGCCTCGTCGCCCTGCAGCTCCAAAGTACAGGCCTGGATAACGTTCAATAAAGTCCAGCCTAATAGGAAATACCAGATGAGTTTGTTGGGTTGAATTGGCTTATTTAGTGTATTATCCGGCATTAATGCGATGGTAAAATTGAAAGTGCAAAGTTAGAATAAAACATGCAAAAGATTTTTATTGCATAATAGCAATTTGCAAAGGATGAATAAGTATGCTATTTTTGTTAAAACGTACTTAATTAAATAAATATGAATCTGCAATTTATTCATGATAACAGAGGAAATACAACCGGTGTATTTATTCCAATTGAAGAATGGCAGGCCCTAAAAGAGACCTACGAAGGCCTTCAAAAAGAAGAAGTTGAAAACGTTGCTGAGCTTGCTGTATGGCAAAAACAAGTTATTGATGAAAGATTGAACGATTATTATCAAAATCCGACCTCGTTTACGGATTTTGATAAAACTATTGATGATATTGAGAAAAGCTTGTGAATTACACTTTTATAAATAGCCCTGCTGTTTCATCTGATATTGTTAATGCGGTAGATTATTACAAACATATATCCCCTAAACTCGCCAAACAATTTTTGTTTAGAATCCGTGAAGCAAAAATTTTTATTGGCCGTTCTCCATTCGCATTCCAAATAAAATACAACAATGTTAGGACCTTATTACTTAAACAATTCCCATTTCATATCCATTATCTTATA
>JAQBOS010000089.1 GCA_028287925.1 Mucilaginibacter sp.
ACAAACAGCTGCGCGGCTTTAACGGCAATAATTACACCAGCGAAATTAACCAGCTAAACATCAGCGCAAACAACCAGTTTACCATAGCCAAAACTTATACTGCCGAGATCTCCGGCTTTTATACCACCCGGGCCCGTAACGATGTGCAGGAGCTTTTGTACCCAACCGGGCAGCTTTCGGCAGGCATAGCCAGGCCGGTACTGAAAAAGAAAGGCACTTTGAAATTTAGCTTACGCGATATTTTGTATACCAATGCCATGGAGGGCTTTACTTCGTTCCCAAATGCTACCGAATATTTTAAAATTAAACGGGATAGCCGGGTGTTTACCCTCACCTTTACCTATCGCTTTGGTAAAACCTACAAAACTGTAAAACGTACAGACGGCAGCGCAAGCGAAGAAATGGAAAGGGTAGGGAATGGGTGATGGAAGCTTATCGTTTTGAGTTGTTAAAAGGGTTGTCATGCTTCGAGAGCCTACCTATGACAAGTTATATTGAACATTTAGATGGCCGTGTCATCCTGAGCCTGTCGAAGGGCGACGTGCGCAGAGGCCTGTCCGCGTGCTAAGCATGGTGTAGAGGCCTTTGCCCGCATGCTTCGAGTACCTACCCATGACAAGTTATATTGAACATGCAATGGGGTGTCACCCTGAGCCTGTCGAAGGGCGACGTGCGCAGAGGCCTATCCGCGTGCTAAGCAGGGTGCAGAGGCTTTTGCCCGCGTCGTGGTTCGACAAGCTGCCAATGACAGGGCCCCTCTTGTCATTTCCCTTTCAGAATCCCGCGGATTTTATAACTTAGCATGACATCCAAAGGGCGTTCAATATAGCCAGATTGTACGTGCGGTTTTACACGCCAACATTACACTTTGCAAACCACAACGCAGTGGCCACGATGTGAAACTCTGCTAAGAAAACAAATATTATATACTAAACCCCTTCATGATGCCACGCTGCGAGTTCGAGACGAAATTGATAATCTCATCCCTTTCAACTGTGGGCGCAAATTCCGCTGAGATAATTTCCAGCGCTTTTGTAATATTGTATTTTTTTAGGAAGATGATCCGATAAATCTCCTGGATCTCATTGATAGTTGCAGCCGAATGTGCCCTGCGGCGCAGCCCAATTGAATTTATACCAACATAAGACAATGGCTCACGACCTGCTTTAGTATATGGAGGAACGTCCTTACGTACCAGCGACCCGCCAGAAATCATGCTATGCGTTCCGATTTCAACAAACTGGTGAACTGCCGATGTGCCTCCGATATAAGCATAATCATAAACATTGATATGCCCTGCCAGCTGTGCTGAATTAGCTATAATTACATTATCGCCTATTACGCAATCGTGCGCCACATGTACGTAAGCCATTAACAGGCAATTACTACCTATGATAGTAGTGTTTTTATCCAGCGCTGTACCCCGGTTAAGTGTAACACATTCACGGATAGTGGTATTGTCACCAATAGAAACGGTACTCGCTTCGCCACGGTATTTAAGGTCTTGTGGCGGTGCTGATATAACCGCTCCCGGAAAAATACGACAGTTTTTCCCAATACGGGCACCATCCATTATAGCAACATTGGAACCAACCCATGTGCCTTCACCAATCTCAACATCTTTGTGAATAACCGCAAAAGGCTCAATAGTAACATTGTCGGCTATTTTAGCCGCCGGATGTATATATGCTAAAGGTTGTATCATGTTTGTTTTTCTTCTTTAATCATTTAACAATTTGCCCTATCGATTGGTCTTCTGCTGTGATGCACTAGCTTACTTTGGCAATGTTTCTAAAGGTTTCCAGTTTGCAGAGGGCACCTGTTTCATCGCCAATAGTTGATAGCGACAAGTTATTAATCGAAGATGAAATTGTAGTGAAAAGAGGGTATTTAAATGCAGGCCAGGTATACGCCCGACTTTACACACCAACATTGCATTTTGCAAACTACAACGCAGGGTCCGCGATGCGAGATCCTGCTGGAACGGAGGGAATGGGTGAGGCTTAGTCTTGAGTCAAAAGTCTTGAGTTCTAAGTCAGAAAAAGTCAAGATTTGACTTAGGACTTTCGACTTAACACTACGTCGCCGCAGGGTCTCTCATAGAGGACCCTGCGCCCGCATGCAAGGTGAACGTGCGACTTTACACGCCAATATTACATTTTGTAAGCCACAACGCAGGGTCCGCGATGCGAGACCCTGCTGGGACGGAAGTCAGAAAAAGACAAAATTCGACTTAAGACTGCTAACTTAACACTACTTCTTTATCGCTATAAAAAAAGCAGCCCCCTCGCCCGGTACCGACTTAACGTAAATACTCCCATTTAAAACAGTAAGCAGGTTTTTAACGGTCGACAAGCCAATGCCCGATCCCTTTTCATTATAACGATCGGTAATTTTAAGGGTGAAATTATTGGCGAAGATCTTTTCATGAAATTGTTCGGCTATTCCAATGCCGTTATCTTCGACCTCCAGCCGGTAAAAATCATCATCCTGCTCAAAACGGATGGTTATAATGCTTTTGGGTTTATTGGTATAACGTATGGCATTGCTTAACAGGTTTAACAAGATCTGCTCAAACGCAATTGCCGAAAAATATATGGAGTGGTCTTCTTCGGGTAATATTATTTGAACATTAGCCGGCACAACAAGCATGCTTACTACTTTAGTAACAAGCCTGTTCAGCTCAAACTGCTGTTTGTTTGATAGCAAGAGCGAAGGCGATTTTGAATAAGCCAGCATTTCTTCGACCAGTTCTATCAGGTTTTTTGTTGAGGTAATGTTAAGGTCAAGCAAACGGAGGCAGCCTTCATCCTGTAACTTTTCTTGCCGGATCTTAAGCGCCTGCGAAGTAAGCAGGATACTACTCAGCGGATTCTTAATATCATGTGCCGCCGTTGAGGCAAATTTCTGGATCAGCATGTTGGAGTTCAACAGATCGTGGTTGGCCTTTTCAAGATACAATACCTTTCTCTTCAGCTCCAGCTTATCAACAACTTGTTTACCTAACACTTTTAGCGCTTCAATTTGAAGCGGATTAAGGGTTTGAATCTGCAGGTCAATAACACACAAAGTACCTAATGCATAGCCATCCTCGTTAACAAGGGGGACCCCGGCGTAAAATCTTACTTGCGTAGGGCCTGTTACCATCGGGTTGTCGGCAAAACGATCATCCATCCGGGCATCCGAAACAATCATGATCTCATCATTCGAAGCAATGGCATGGGTGCAAAATGAAAGCTCTCTTAAGTTTTCGGTAATGTCTGTTCCCCAATGCGATTTAAACCATTGCCTTTTTTCATCAATAAATGTAATAAGCGCAATGGGCACCCCGCAAATAGCCGATGCCAGTGAAGTTAGCTGGTCAAAGTCTTTTTCCTCGGCTGTGTCAAAAATGTTGTACGATTGCAGGGCGGCCAGCCTGTCGGCCTCATTTTCAGGCAGTGGGGTTGTGCACATTATTTATATTAAAAGATGGTAACGAAAGTTACGAATATAAAATTAGTTTAGTAGAAACACACCAATTTAAATTGAGGGCTTAATTTCTGCAGGGTTATCCCGGATAAGTATTCTGTGCCGGGTATGCAAGCGACTTTATACATCAACATTGCATTTTGTAAGCTACAGCGCAAAATCATTATTCTGTATTTAATGATCTATCCGATCTTGCTTTCTTTGAGGCTATATCAAAAGACATAAATCTGAAAAGCACTCAAAATAATATTTGGTCTCTGTGATCACCGTGCCTTCTTGGTGATCTCCGTGGTTAATTTTCCAACCACAAAGGGCACTAAGAAGGCACAGAGTCCACGGAGTTTTTTATACTCCAAATTAAATTTTGCACAAGCTTTTATAATTTTACTTTTGAGACAGATTCAAAAGAACCCGCGATTGTTTTTCTACAAAGGAGTTGACCCGATGGGTCATTGATTTGCAGCGGGCTAACTTGTTTAGAAGTTGTTACTCAACTTGCAGGGAGTTAGATGAGTCTATAAATCGCTCAGCAAATCCAGCTTTTTATGGTTATATTCTTCCTGCGAGATCAATCCGTTGTCAAACAGCATTCTTAATTTTTTAAGTTTTTCTGTAAGCTCATCAGGTTTTGGAGCTTCATGCACTATGGATGCGGCAGCAGGCGCTGGTGGTGGAGCTTGAACGGGCTCTGACTCAGGGGTTGCTAAAACCGGGGTAACCGGATGCTGAGATGATAAACGCGATGCGTTTTCAAATTGGATAGCTCCTGATTCGGCGCGTTTATCTTCCAAATCACGTAAGCGGCGGGCTTCGCGTTCTGATTCTTTGCGTTCCTGTGCGTATTGGTATAATTTACGGGCTTGTACTTTAGGCAGGTAATCAACACCCATCTCAGCGCCGTTGGTGGTTTTTACACTGAATATGGCACCAATGATCTCTTCTTTGGTATAAACGTCAATAATATCCTTCCAAACAAAATCAACAAACTTTATAGTAAGGCCAAGGTTGGCGGGTGTGAAAAATAAGATCCGCTTGTTGGTTAGTGCAACACAATCAGGAAACAGGTTTACTATTGGCTTTTTTTGAACCGCAATGTATAATATTTCTTCGCCGGTTGTAAGCAGGTCGGCAAGGCGCAGGTATATTTTTTCAACTGCTTTTGGATCCTGTTCTTCGTTCAAAAATTTCTCGATCATTTCAATACTTTATTAGTACGGTGCAAAAATAATAATATTATGTTAGTAGCAAGTTAAGTTTTAAGCAATCAGCAAATTACAGCCCCTGATGTCGGAGTTATCAAAGCGGCCTAAAACCTCAAATGAATTATCAGGATAAACCTTACCCAAGTCCTGCGTAGCTATAAAAGAGCAGGAATTAATATTTGCAAGGTCGATAATGTTGATACCGCCCGCTTTGTTATTTTGTAAAAGCGCTAATGGATCATTGGGATCGCGGGTGATGATCTTCATCCATGGGGGGCAATTGAAAATGCCTTCGCCTTTTGAATAGGCCTGTGACAGTAACTCCGTCATTCCATATTCAGAGTGGATTGTTTTAACGCCAAATCCATCGCATAATTGCTTGTGCAGCTCCTCACGGATCATTTCCTTGCGGCGGCCTTTCATGCCCCCTGTTTCCATTACTATCAGTTGCAGAAAGCTTATAGCGTGGCTTTCTACAAAATCAAGCAATGCAAAGGTAACGCCTATTAAAATGGTTGGCTTTTGAGTGTCCTGTTGTTTTTTAAGCTGATGGAACAGCTCGTCATGATTATATAAATAAAAGCCGCTATCGGGATTTTTGGATTGTTTGATCAGGTCATCGGCCATATAGATCAATGATGAGCCTTCACGCTCCAGGTAGGCCGGGAGCAAGGCAAGGATGGTATAATCCTCAATATCGCCATAAAATAACTTAAAGGCGGCACGAAAGCTTTCTACATACCAGCTAACATCTGTTACCAAATGCCTGCTGGTGATCATTCCGGTAGTGCCCGAACTGGTAAAAGTTACTTCGGCATTGGCATTTGAACTTACCACCGGGAGCGATTTAAAGAACTCAACAGGTAAAAAAGGAATCTGTTGTATGTTTTGAACTGCCACCGGATCAATATTTAAGCCCGAAATAAAATCATGATAAACCCTGCAATTTTCGGCCTGGTGCCTGAAGATCTGCAAAGCAACATCATTAAAGGCTTGCTCATTGTTTATTGAAAATACCTGCTGCTTATTCATCGGGGCAAAGATAATGATTGATGATTTGTGAATTTGATGATTTGAAAATGAAATAAGTCAGCAAGTTCCGGGTTGGCGTGCGATTTTGCTATGCGGAACTTTGGTTTATAAAATATTACAAGATGAAAAAGTTTAAAATTGTACCGCTTTCAAAAGCTTACGCACAAAAGATCAGGTTAAAAATGGAGGATGATTTTGGTCATCAACTTACCGAAAAGGTTGCCACGGGAAAGGGGCCATGTAGGGTTTCGCTCAAACCGTTTAATAAAGGTATTGATACGCGGATCTTATTAACACATAGTCCTTTTGAAATTGATAATACCTATAATCAGCCGGGGCCAGTATTTATAAACGGAGCTGAGGTTGAGGAGTATGCTGATATTTACCGCTTTCCGCCTGAAGTAAAGGCCGACAAAAAAAGTTTTCCATTATCACTTATAGGATACAATGATGAGCAGCAAATGGCGTTTACCCAATTAGTTGGTGATGCGGATGTTGATGAGCTGATAGGAGAGATATTTGAGCAGCATGCAGATGTAAAGTACCTGCACGCCCGCAACGCCCAGGCCTGTTGTTACATATGTAAAATTGAAAGAGTTGAATAAAAAGATTGCAGAAATTATACAAACAAGGCACAGCTTTTGAGGTTATAAAATAGACATTTGTTTAATTTTATAACTATCTACTATAACAACAACTTATGAAAACTTTAAAACTAGTGATGCTTCCATTTATGCTGAGCATCTTTTTTATAATTGGCTCGGCATTTACCGATGGAAGTAAGGAAACAGAACGCGTGCACAGCGCTTCGAATGTGTTAAAGGACTTTGGCAAGATGAAAGAAACCATTCCTCACGATCTGCTATCTGAATGCCAGGGTATTGTTATTATCCCCAAATTGATAAACGCCGGTTTTGTTGTTGGTGGCAAACGCGGCAGGGGCGTAGCGATGGTAAAAATGGATGATGGTAAATGGAGCGATCCTGTTTTTGTTACCTTAACAGGTGGCAGCATAGGCGCCCAAATTGGTGTACAATCTGTCGATTTGGTCCTGGTTTTTCGTCATAAAGGTGTGCTTGCCAAAGTTAAAACCGGCGACTTTACTGTTGGCGGCGATGCTTCGGCAGCTGCAGGCCCGGTTGGCAGGAGCACCTCGGCTAACACCGATTACAAGCTGGATGCCGAAATCTATTCGTATTCACGCAGTCGCGGTTTATTTGCAGGGATCAGCATAAACGGGTCAAACCTGGCAATTGATAAAACAGCCAATGCCAATTTTTATGGCAATGATTTAAGCTCAAAAGAGATTTTTGATACCAATAAAAACGGTTCGGAAGCCGTAAAAGCGCTGAAG
>JAQBOS010000137.1 GCA_028287925.1 Mucilaginibacter sp.
TTCATCCATCAATCCGGATACTGATCTCCTAACCAGTTTATAACCGATGTATAAAATATATAAGGCTACCAATATAGATAAGGCGCTGTCCAGCCATAATATTTTTGTGAAATGGATAAGCAATAATCCAACCACTAAGCCAATGCTGGTAACCATATCGGCAAGCAAATGCCTGCCGTCAGCCTCAATAGTTATTGATGGCAATGATTTACCCTTGCCTATCATGTAATAGCCTAAAGCGCCATTAATTATTCCTGTTAGGCCTATTATTATGGCGCCCGTTAAAAGATCATGTATGGCATTGGGATAAAAAACGCTGTAAACAGATTTTATGATAATGATAATTGCAGCAATGGCAATTAATGAGCCCTCAATAAAAACAGAGAAATATTCAACTTTCCCATGGCCGTAAGGATGATTTTCATCGCGTGGCTGCGCTGCCAGGTAAATACTAAAAAAGGCGAAGGAACTGGCCAAAACATTAACTATACTTTCGGCTGCATCAGTGAGCACAAAGTTTGACGCGGTTAAAAAATAAGCCCCGAATTTTGCAAGCATCAGGACTACACCCACTATCAATGCTATTAATATGATCCTTTTCTGCTCTTTCAAAACTGTATTTATTAGCGCGCAAAAATATGTATTTTAAGCGTATAGTTGAAGGTATTTGATGCTAAGTGTAATAAAAGAAAGAACTGACTGGTGTTAAGGGTATTTAAATAAAATGTTTCCTTTTTATTTAATACTAAGATTTAGGATTTTTGCAAAGCGCTAAGCAGATAGTTTAGAAATGTTTATAAAAAAAATAAAAAATCTACTTGAAAATTAAAGCTTTTGCAAAACACCGGCCCAATTATATAGGATTTTTAGGCACAAAACAACATGTGGCTTAACACTAATTATTTATCACATAGTAGTTTTTCTATATTTGCCGCGCAATAATTAAAAACTTTATATGAGTACATTGAGTAACAGGATCAATAACCTGTCTGAATCAGCAACCATCAAGATGGCCAAAATGGGCCGCGAACTTGCCGCAAAAGGCGTAGATGTGATCAGCCTTAGCTTCGGCGAACCTGATTTCCACACCCCTGAGCATATAAAGGCGGCTGCCAAGCAGGCTATGGATCAAAATTACACCTATTATACTCCGGTATCGGGTTATCCTGAATTGAGGAAAGCCGTATCAGCAAAATTGAAGAATGAAAACGGACTTGATTATGATTTTAGCCAGATAGTTGTTTCAACAGGTGCTAAGCAGGCTATTGCAAATGCAGTGCTATGTTTAGTAAATCCGGGCGAAGAGGTTATCATCCCCACCCCTTACTGGGTTTCATATTCTGAAGTGGTTAAGCTTGCCGAAGGGGTTAGCGTCTTTATTGAGGCACCCGTTGAACAGGATTTTAAAATTACACCGGCACAGTTAGAGGCTGCTATAACGCCAAAAACAAAGCTGTTTATGTTTTCATCGCCATGTAACCCAACCGGCAGTGTTTACAGCAAAAGCGAGCTGGAAGGTTTGGCTAAAGTTTTTGAAAAACATCCGCAGATCTACATCCTTTCTGACGAGATCTACGAGCATATCAACTTTGTTGATAAACACGAATCAATTGCACAGTTTGATTATATAAAAGACCGGGTAATTATAATAAACGGCTGGTCAAAAGCTTTCGCTATGACAGGCTGGAGAATAGGCTATACCGCATCAAACAAAGAAATTGCCAACGCATGCGATAAGATGCAGGGTCAGATAACCTCCGGCACCTGTTCAATTACACAACGTGCAGGAGTTGCGGCTTATGAAGGCGGACTGGAAACTGTATTAGAAATGCGCGAAGCCTTTAAAAAACGCCGTAACCTGGTTTATGATCTGTTAAAAAACATTGATGGTATCAAAGTAAACCTGCCCGAAGGCGCATTTTATTTTTTCCCTGATGTTACTTCGTTTTTTGGCAAAAGCTACAATGGCAAAACCATTAATGATGCCGATGAATTAAGTATTTATCTTTTAGAAGAGGCTCATGTAGCCACTGTTGGAGGTGATTCTTTTGGTGATAAAAAATCAATCCGGATCAGCTATGCAGCAGCAGAAGATAAATTGATTGAAGCCATGAACAGAATAAAGGCAGCTTTAGGAAAGTTGGTTTGAGGAAGTCCGAAAGACCGAAAGTCGGTAAGTCCGAAAGAGAGAATTTTTAAACTTAAAAAGCCCTTGCGAAATTTTGCAAGGGCTTTTCTTCTTTTTTTGTCGGTCTTCCCCGACTTTTCGGACTTGCCTTTGATTATAAAGAAAAGCCATAAGCCAAACGCAGAGCTACAATTCCGTAGTTATCGCTCTGGCCTGAGAAATTTTCATAGCGGGCACCTATGTCCCATGATTGGTTAGCCCAACCTATTCCAGGTGAAAGGATCAGCTTTGTGTTTTTATCAAATTTGGTTTCAAAACCGGCACCTGCTTCTGCACCAAGATAAATGTTATTGGTAACAAAACCTTTGATCCCTAATTTTACAGGAACTACGCCAAAACTAGTGCCACCAACATCTTTAGCCGCCTGGGTAGCAAAGAAATTGTAGTACCCTGAAGTTAAAGTTAATGCCAGGTTTTTATCTAGTCCGTATTGTAAACGTGCCGTTCCGCCTAATTCAAATTTCGAGTAAGCGGGGTCTGTGTGTAAAGCGCCGGTAGGTATACCGCCTTCAACTCCAAAGCCTAAACGCCATGCGCTTTTATCTGTTGTTTGTGCTTTTACATTAACTGAAAAAAATATAGCAGCAGCAGTTGCTACTGTTGCTATCCATTTTGTTGAATTTTTCATTGTAGTGTTTTTAGTGAAATAATAGATAATTCTATATCCTCGGCTTCACAAATACTTTGCCATTGTGCCAATTTTATTGTCTGTTTTGTGTAAACAAGGCATTGATCCGGTAATTAACATAGTTTGTTAACAATTGTTAATTGCATTACGCCCTGATACTCAGATAACTTTTTAACCATAATAGTTAGTGAACATGAATTAACATTTTTTTAATAATAAAGGAACAGAGAAAGAAACTATCAGTTAAATTTCTCTATTCTGACAACATTATTGCAGGGTAAAAAGGTCAAAAATGTACTTTTCAAGCGACGTCTTAGAGGTTAGTATATGCTGCTGCTGCCGTGAGTTTAGCAAAGCGAATCCCTTGGTAGCGATGAAATTATGTATCGTTACTTCATTTCGTCTGTCCCTGAAGAGTCTCTTTTCTAATCTCTAATTACAATGAAAAACCATAAGCTAAGCGTAATGCTACTAAACCGTAGTTACCACGGCGTGAGAAATTTTCATAACTTAATCCTACATCCCACGTTTTATCTGCCCAGCCTATTCCCGGAGAGAGGATCAATTTTTTGACCTTGGTATATTTGGTTTCAAAACCTATACCTGCCTCACCGGCAACATAAAAATTATCAGTGACAAATGCCTTAGCACCCCCTTTAACCGGAACAACACCAAAGTTTTCACCTCCGCGATCTTTAGCTGACTGGGTAGCAAAGAAATTATAATAACCTGACGTAAACGTTAAAGCCACATTTTCAGCAACGCCATATTGCAAACGGGCGGTTCCGCCTAACTCAAATTTCGAATATGCCGGGCTGGTATGTAAAGCGCCGGTAGGTACCCCGCCTTCAATTCCAAAACCTAAGCGCCAGGCACCTTCATTGGTTGTTTGTGCTTTTACATTAACTGAAAAAAATATAGCAGCAGCAGTCGCTACTATTGCTATCCACTTTGTCGAATTTTTCATTGTTGTGTTTTTAGTGAAATAATAGGTGATTTTACATACTGCGGCCCCACAAATACTTTGCCATTGCGCTAAATTTCATTGTCTGTTTTATATAGACAAGCTAATTATATGGGTAATTAACGCTCATTCTAACTGTGGTGATAGGAATATTATTTAACCGTTAGTTAACAATAAAATATCCACAACAAGTCGTTCCAGTTAAATTTACTTCTTATCACAACATTTTGCAGACTAAAAAGGTCAAAAATGTACTTTTCAGGCGACGTTGGGTGTTAGAGATTAGTTATTAGAGGTTGGAGATTAGGATTAGCTATATGCTGCTATGAAATATCGTTTAGTCACTTTATTTCATAATTAGACCTCGTTATTTCATAATTAGACCTCATTTAAAACTAAAAAATGCCTTTCATCGGCTGCCGAAGCAGGGATAAAAAGCATTTTATTATATAAACCGGGGCTTTATTTATGACTGTGGGTCAGTTTCCGGATCGGGCTTATAGTTTTTCTCTAATTCAGCCAATTTTTCTTTCCCGTAAGCAAATTTGGTTATCACGAAAAATAATACCGGCACAATAAATATAGCAAATGATGTTGCTGTTAGCATCCCTCCAAAAACCGTCATACCTATAGTTCTCCTGGCCTGGGCACCTGCTCCTGATGCAAATACGAGTGGTAATACACCAAATATAAATGCCAGCGAGGTCATCAGGATGGGCCTTAAACGCAACCGCACGGCATCTAACGTTGCCTTTTCAAGTTCCATCCCCCTGTCTACCCGTTCTTTGGCAAATTCCACTATCAAAATTGCATTTTTAGCCGCTAAGCCGATGAGCGTTATCAACCCTATCTGGGCATAAACGTTATTAGTAAGCGATGGGCTTAAATAGAGGAACAAAATTGCTCCAAAAGCGCCTAAAGGTACAGCCAGCAACACAGAAAACGGTACCGACCAACTCTCATACAATGCAGCCAAAAACAAAAACACAAAGCCTATTGAAAGTAAAAAGATATAAACCGTTTTTGAGCCGGATAACAATTCCTCCCGGCTTAACCCCGAAAACTCGTAGCCATAGCCTTGCGGCAACGTATTGTTTGCAACTTCTTTCAGCGCATTTAAGGCATCACCACTACTATAACCCGGCTTGGGGCTGCCGTCGATCTCGGCAGAGCGGAAGAGGTTGTAATGTGATATTAATGGTGCGTTTTCAATTACCGTATAATTTGTTACTGTGCTTAACGGCACCATCCCCCCTGCCTGGTTCCGCACAAAATATTGCCCGATGTTATCAATATTAGTCCGGTAATTGGTATCGGCCTGGGCCACCACGTGAAAGTTTCGCCCGTAAATGGTAAAGTCATTAATAAATATACTTCCCATATAAGTTTGCAAAGCATTATTAATATCGCTAATGGCAACACCAAGGCGTTTAGCTTTTTCACGATCGATAGTAAGCTGGTAAGCCGGGGTACTCGCTGTAAAAAATGTAAACGCTCTGCCTATTTCAGGGCGTTTATTAATTGCAGTGGTAAGCTGCCTCAGGTTTTTCTCAAAGGTCTTTATATCCCCTCCGGCTTCTTTCTCTTCCATTATAAACGAGAAACCGCCTGTACTACCCAAGCCCGGGATTGCGGGTGGCTGAATTACAACCACGCTTGCCTCTTTAAATCTTGACAGGCGTTTTTGCAGGTTGGCTATAATGGCGCCTATTTGCGTTTCAGCAGTTTTTCTTTCATCCCACGGCTTAAGCTGCACAAATATGGTGGCGCTGTTTGATTTACTGGCAAAGCTCACCGCATTTAAACCGCCAAGGGCTGCATAATGCAGGATCCCGGGGATGCTATCCATTGTAGCCATCATCTCATGTAAAACGGTTACCGTTCTTTGTGTTGATGAAGCCTCCGGCAAATCATAGGTAACATAGATCCTGCCGTCGTCCTCCAGCGGTATAAAACCGCTTGGCTTATTCCTGAATAAAAGAATAGTACCTACCACTATGCAAACCAATATAATGATCACAAATTTGGAGTGCTTTATGCTCTTATCAACCCCATTTCTATACTTGCCGGTTATGCGATCAAACCATACATTAAACTTAAAAAAGAATTTATTGAGCCCTTTTGATTTATCATCAATTTTATGCGGGCGCAAAATAAGGGTACACAATGCCGGTGTTAATGATAAAGCAACAAATGCCGAGATCAAAACAGATATGGCAATGGTTATGGCAAACTGCTGGTATAGCCGGCCCACAATACCCGGTATAAACCCTACCGGAACAAATACCGCTGCTAATATCAGCGCTATTGCTATTACAGGCGCCGATATGTCGCGCATGGCATGAATTGTTGCGTCTTTTGGCGACATTCCCTTTTCATCCATATAATGCTGTACCGACTCAACCACCACAATGGCGTCATCAACCACAATACCAATAGCAAGCACAAAGCCAAATAAGGTAAGCGTATTTATAGTGAAGTGCAGGGGTATAAAAAATATAAAGGTGCCGATGATTGATACCGGGATAGCCAGCACGGGGATAAGTGTTGTACGCCAGCTTTGTAAAAATAAAAACACAACTATTATAACTAATACAAGTGCAA
>JAQBOS010000165.1 GCA_028287925.1 Mucilaginibacter sp.
AAAATGAGCTGAAGGATGAACGGAATAATTTAAAGCTGGAGCTGAACGCCTTAAAGGAAAGGTTATCGGTAGAATTTAATATTGATATCCATGATTTGCCTGAAACAGAGACTGCAGAAGGTGAAAATGAACACGAGATTCGCGATAAGGCCGAGAAACTGAAAAAACGACTTGATGAGTTTGGCGCGATAAATCCGCTTGCTGTTGAGGCTTATAACGAGATGAATGAGCGTTACACATTTATCCAGGCACAAAAAAAGGATCTGAGCGATGCAAAGGCATCTTTATTGGCAACTATCCAGGAAATTGATGATACGGCGAAAGAGAAATTTATGTCGTCATTCACGCTGGTGCGCGAAAATTTTATAAGGGTTTTCCGTTCCCTTTTTAATGAAGAAGACTCTTGCGTCCTGAGCATTACCGATCCGCAGCATCCGCTTGAATCTGATATAGACATTATTGCGAAACCAAAAGGTAAGCGCCCGTTATCCATTAACCAGCTCTCGGGCGGCGAAAAAACACTAACGGCAACCGCTATCCTGTTTTCGCTTTACCTGTTAAAGCCGGCGCCTTTCTGTATTTTTGATGAGGTTGATGCCCCGCTTGATGATACCAATATTGATAAGTTTAACAATATCATCAGGGAGTTTTCAAAGGAGTCGCAATTTATTATCATCTCCCACAACAAAAGAACCATAGCCAGTACCGATATTATTTACGGCGTAACCATGGTTGAACAAGGCATATCAAGAGTTGTTCCTGTTGACCTTAGGGAACTGGTGGATTAAAAGCGGAAAGCTAAAAGACTAAAGCAAAAAGCCGAAAATAAAGTTAGACTTTGATTTTCGGCTTTTTTATGTTTTAAGAAAGCTTTCGTCTTTCAGCTTTTACCTTTCGGCTTTTTGTATTTTAAGAAAGCTTTCACCTTATTTCTTCGCTTTCAGCTTTACTTTTTTGCTGTTAAATATCATGCCTGTAAACTTGTTCCTGTTTAGTAACATGGTTTTATCACGTGATTCCTGTAATGAAAAAGACCTTGGTGTATTTGATGAAATGCTTTGCGTTACTTTGCTTGATAATTTGTAGGTGCCTTTTTCTACATAATGCATTATATGTGCCAATAAATTTTCTGCCGGATCGCCAAAATCTTTGTCAATACCATCAAAATCTGCTACGCCGGGGTATCCCACTGTATTTGGGGTCATCCCATCGTAATAATCACCCTGCCCGGCAGAGTTCTTGGTTGAGAACTCAGGAGTAAACATGGTGTATTTATTAATTCCAATATCAAAAAAACCAACTGGTTTACCGTAGCTGGTTTCGCCAACAAACTGCACATCCATAACAGGGCGTAAGTTGTTTATGGTAAGTTCGCTTGCCGAGGCTGTACCGGCGCCTATTATAAAGAAGACCCTTGGAACATTTACTGAACCTTTTTTAACGAAATTAGGTTTGTTATAGCCGGAGTTTAGTGAATAATCAACATCTGCCAGGGTATATAATTGCCCTGCATCGTCCCTACGCCACTGATTTTTCAATAAAGTTTCTTTACCGGCCACTAAAATGCTGTTATAATAAGTATTGTACATTAATGTATTTGACTTTGTAGTTGGGACTATCAGGTTGTCAAGATATTCCGCAGTAGAAACATAACCGCCGCCATTATAGCGCAGATCAACAACCAGGTCGGTTATCCCCTGGTTGGCAAAATTCTTAAACACAGCATCTAATTGAGGATCGGCATTAGCATCTGAAGTAAAGCTGTTAAAAACAAAATAGCCAATCTTGTGCCCTGTTCCGGCAGCTAATACAGTGTCTTTTAGTACCGGGTTCACATTATAATTAGCTGTGCTAAGGTTTACCGAAAATGTAGTGCTATCGGGCCGCATTACCGTCATTTTAATGCTGCCGCTATTAAATACGGCGTTACTTAAATAGTTAATATTGTTCCCTGAACCATTGCCGTAAGTTTTACCGCCTGATACACCATCGTATGACAAGGTTGTGTTATCATTCACACTCACTATCCGGTAGCCACGCCTTATGCCTTCAAGGCCGGCCGGGGAGCCCGGATATACATAAGTAAACCTAATATCATCTACTTCCCAATAATTATAGTCGAAGCCAAAATCACCTTTTACTCCGTTTAAGGCGCCGGTTTCTGTCCCGTCATCTATAAAGGAATATTTTGCTCTTCCCGGATCGTAGATATAATACTCATAAGGTTTACCGCTGGTTGGATTAATAGCGTACTGTGATAATGCATCCATTTCATTGCTTAAAGCAGTTAACGGTGCGGCATTGGTGAATGACCGTGGTTTAAATGTTGCATAGTCAGGTAATTGATCAAACCACAGGTAATTTTCTTTGGCATATAAAAAAATGGAATCCTGCGCCAATTGAATTACAGTGCCGTTTTTTGAAGGCTGGGTAGGATTGCTGGTGTCGCCTGTCCCGGTTTTACTACTCTTTTTGCAAGATGAAATTGTGCCGGCAGCTAATATGATAATTAGGTAAAATATTTTTTTCATATCAATGATATATAATAGGGGTTTATTGAATAGATATTTAAACGGAAATAAGTTAACTATGTTATGGTTATAAAGCTATAAATTCATTAAAATTTATATAATCAATTCCGCTCGCTTCGGCGCAAAGCCGGTCAATTTCAGCGTTTTCAATCATCAGCAGATCGCGCCTTTGCAAGTTATGATCTTTTATTAATAAATCAATAATATCCGGTTCGGGCTTTGGTGTGCTTTCTTCAGTAAAATAAACCGTTAAATATTGTTCAAGCCCGTGCCATTCTGTTTGTTTAATTTTATTTAATTGCTGTTCGGGGTTGCCATTGGTTACTATAAAGATCTTTTTGCGGTCAACAACAATCTCCTGCAATAAATTCAGCATATTTTGGTAAAGCAGCAGTTTTAAAGGCAGCTTTGCAGTTATCATCAGGTGTTTTAAATTAGCCCTGTATTTTTCGTTAACGCTCAGTTTTTCTTTTAAGCGGTCAAAAACAAATTCCTTCCCTTCATTAACATACGTGTTTACCAGCAGGTCGGTTGTTTCCTTAGCATTAATAAGTTCCGTATATTCCAAAAGGCTGGCAAACAGGTAATAAATCTGGTATAAATAATCTTTTTCGGGATAAAGCACATTATCCAGCTCAAATATAAATGCCTTTTTACGGCTGTCGATATCAAGGTAGTTCATAGTTCATGGTTGATAGTTTATAGTAGCTGCGGTTTATTGCATTTTACCACTATAAACTTTTAAATTTGTTTGTAAAGATAAGCAAGCCAATTTAATTTGGCTATGAACCGAAAATTATCAACCATAAATCCGTTATGAACCCCATTGCTAAAAAACTACAGATAAAACCTGGTAAACGCTGGTTGTTTTATAATGCCCCTGATAATTACCTTGCCACATTGGAGCCACTGCCCGCGGGCGTGGAAGCTAAATTTAATCCGGGTGGTGATTTTGACGGTGTTCAGTTATTTGTAATAAACAGTGACGATTTGGTAAGCAGTTTAAAAACCATTATCCCGATATTAAAGACTGATACCCTTTTCTGGATCTCGTACCCAAAGAAAAGCTCGGGCATAAAATCAGACCTGGAGATGATGAGCAGCTGGGACGAAGTAGGGAAGTATGGTTACAGAGGGGTAGCCGCGGCTTCCATTAACGAAACATGGACGGCATTGCGTTTCAGGCCAGAGGGGCAATCGAAAATCTCAGATTCAGGTAACGATGAGATCAGGAAAAATGAATATGCCAATTTTATTGATGTGGATAATAAGCAGGTTAAATTACCGGATGATATGCAACAGGCTTTAGCGCGTGAACCTAATGCATTGGCATTTTACCAGTCGCTTTCGTACAGTAATAAAAAGGAATATGTGATCTGGATCCTATCTGCAAAGCAGGAAAAAACAAAGACAGAACGATTGATTAAGCTTGTTGAGAAGCTTTTGGCAGGGAAGAAGAATCCGGCAGAAAAATAAATTATTGAGGATTTAACGCAGATGTTTTTTTAAAATAAATGATTAATGTTGATTTGGTTTTTACCAGTTTTATTTGATTTAAACCTATACCTTTTAGATAACCTTCTAGCTCAGGAACGCTGGTAAGCAACTCCTGGTTATGATTTTTTAGTTTAAAATATTTTTTATCTCCGTTTTCAGCAGGCTCAATATTGAATTCCATACTGCCAGCAATCATTTTATTATTTACCAGGAGTGTTTGTGAATCGGAATAAAGCGTACAGTTTTTAAATGAAAAATGCAGGACGGCATCTTCGATCACTAAGCCGGAAAAGTTGGTTAACAGGCTATCGTATTTTATTTCAGGTTTTTGGAAATTTTTTTTGCGGGTGTATTGTGCTGTGACTGGTTTTATTTCAAAAAGCGGAAAATTGTTTTGCTCCAATAATTCTTCGGCCATATCATTTGTTGTGATGAGCTTGCCCTGGGTAAAATCTAAAATAATACCTGTCCCGGCAATTTCTGAGCTACTTGAACAAATGCTATGAATTTTACCCGTAAACCCGGCACCTGTACTGCATTCCGCTTCCGAAATATCTGCAAGTATGGTAGCGGGTAGCACATTACCTGTTGCATCAATATCAGGCTTGCTTTTTACGTTATTCCAACGCGCTAGTATTTTGGTGTTAATATTAATTCCAATATGCGTCGTGGTATTAAAGTCCGCGAAATATTGCGGCATTAGCCTGTCCCTGTCAAAGTGCTTAAAATCAATTCCCTGGCAGCATTCATAAAAAATATCTCCCAGTTTGCTTTCCTCTTCCGCATTTATAGTATGGGGCCTGTTCCCCGTATTTACAAATTCATTATCAATAAACCGTTCCACGTCTGGCACTTTTGCTTTTATCCGGCGGACAAGTGATGGAAAAAGATCCTGGCGATGACGATTAAGATAGGAAACACTTATGCCTGTATTATATTTTTTATTAATTTTTTTGATTAACCTGTTCAGCGCTTCCATACCGTCCCCACTGTCGTTATTTACCATTTTTTCAAGCATGTTTTCCAATAAATCGCCCGCATTCATTTGTTTACCCTCCAGCAAAACATTAAGATAAGATCTTGATGTATGGTAGAAGTTTTTATAATCAAAGCCATTAAGCGCAGGGTGGTAGTTTAAGCTCACCGACATCCTGAACATCGTGGGAGTATTAATGCATGGCGTTAAATTAACTTCGAATGTATTATCAGGATGGGTAAATATAAGAGCAGTGCTGTCAGATATTATAGAAAAACTGCCAATGTTGCCATTACCATCCGGGTAAATACTTGAGGTATCGCAGCGTATGGCATCAAAAGTTTTCCCGCCCCCAGCCAGGCGCCAGCCGCTAACTTCTAAAACTTGCTGATAGGTAGCATAATCTTTTAAAAGCGGGTAATAGTAATTGCTTGCAGTCAGCGTTTGTTCAGGCAATTTAAAATTTTGAACGCACCGGCAATCACTTTTAAATGGATGTTCTATAGTATCAGCTTTAACCGGCAGGTTACTGGTTTGTTGCGCAAAAAGCCGCTGACTTATTAAAGGCATAATTATCAGTCCAATTAGATAAGGGGCAGCCAGGCGTAAAGAAAAGTGGTAAGCGTACATTATTATTTAAAATTTAAAGATAGATGGTTTATTTTAAAGCATATGTAATGAAAGGCTTAAAACTGTTCTTAAATCATACGTGTAACACGGAACTATAAAATAAAATTTATTTGCGTAACCAAAAGGTTTCACATATATTTGTAACCGAAAGGTTTCATATAGCCTTATTTTATGCGCAGAGATGTTTTTCAGGCAATTGCCGACCCCACACGAAGAGAGATCATAGGATTAATTGCACATCGGTCATTAAACCTGAATGCTATCGCCGATAATTTTGAGATAAGCCGACCGGCTGTATCAAAACACATAAAAATTTTGACGCAATGCGGTTTGATCACCATTAAACAAGATGGGCGGGACAGGTATTGCGAAGCGAATTTTGGAAAGCTAAACGAGGTGTCAAGCTGGGTAGAACAATACCGTAAATTCTGGACAAGTAAACTGGATGCCCTCGGCGATTTCCTGGATAAAGAAACTAAAGACAACCAATAAATAGTAAACTTAAAAGATAAATTTATGAGAGATGAATCAGTTATAGTTGAGCATGTGTATAACGCCCCTGTAGAAAGGGTATGGCATGCAATAACCAATGTTGAAAAAATGCGTCAGTGGTATTTTTACACACTGGTTGAATTTGAACCGGAAGTGGGCTTTGAAACAATGTTTGAGGTTACGCATAATGGAAAAGTATTTCCGCACATTTTGAAAGTGACTGAAGTTGTGCCAAACAAAAAGATTAGTTATGAATGGAAATATGGTGGCTACCCGGGTAACTCGCTGGTAAGTTTTGAATTATTTGATGAAGATGGAAAAACCAAAATTGTTTTAACGCACGATAAGCTGGAAACTTTCAGGGGCGATATCCACCCTGACATGGCAAAACAAAACTTTGTACAAGGCTGGACTCACTTTATAGGTACAGCGTTGAAGGAATTTGTTGAACAGGAGACTGAAGAATAAAATTAAAAATCATAACCAAAGAACATGGAAACAGCACCTTTTGTAATTGAGAGAACTTATAATGCAAAGCCCGACAGGGTATGGCAGGCCATTACTGATAAAGACAAAATGAAGGAATGGTATTTTGATTTGAAAGAATTTAAACCCGAAGTTGGGTTCAAGTTTGAGTTTTCAGGCGGATCTGAAGAGCAACAGTATTTGCATCTTTGTACAGTAACCGAAGTTATTCCCGGCAAGAAGCTTACCCACAGCTGGCAATATGACGGCTATCCCGGAGAGTCATTTGTAACATGGGAAATATTTGATGAGGGCGACAAAACAAGGGTGAAATTAACGCATGCGGGCTTACATACCTTCCCTCAAAACAGCAAGGACTTTTCAAGAGAAAGTTTTACTGCAGGCTGGACACATATTGTAGGGATCTCACTTAAAGAATACCTGGAAAAGGTTTGATAAAATCAGATCTGTAGCGGTACAATACTTTGTGCCGCTACTTTTGTTATTTTTGCAGGTATATGCAGCAACAGCCAAATAACAAGCTTCACGGTAAAACATTAGAAATGATACTGAATGCCCTGGTAGCGCATTATGGCTGGCCTGAACTGGGCTACCAGATTCGCATTAACTGTTTTTTGGATAACCCAAGTATAAAATCGAGCTTAACTTTTTTGCGAAAAACTCCCTGGGCGCGTAAAAAAGTGGAAGATCTGTATTTGAATAGCCCGATAGATTAGTTAAAGACAGAATCAAGAAGCAAGAGTATTAGCGCCCTTGTTGGTGTTGTCACCAACAAGTTGGATGAAGCTTTTGCATTTGAGAATCAGCAGCATGCTAAGTACAGTAAACGCCATACCACAGCCTCACGTTTTGTTGGTGACAACACCAACAAATGCGTAAAAAAGAGCCTGCCAGCGGTAAGCTCTGTAGGTTTTCGCAGGCGACCCTGCGATGAATATTTTATTTAAAATCGTCAGCAGTTACGCCTGTAATTACTTTTACATCTGTAACGGTCATCTCAAAAGTTTGATCCTGGCCACCTGCAGACTGGGTAATGGTTTGTTTATA
>JAQBOS010000187.1 GCA_028287925.1 Mucilaginibacter sp.
GAAAGGGCTTAATTCGTCAGCGCAGGTCGCAGGCCTGCGTGAGTGGACATATGAAACATGCTATTTTTTAAAAGCGATTTCCCTGTTTGTTTAGCCTTTAATTTTTATAAATTAAAAATAAAATTTACCTTGCATCAGGAAATGGTGTCTTCCTTTTAAAAACCGCATTCGCTGATGACGCCTGCAACATCGATCAAAAGCAATAAAGCTTGTTGATATAAAGTTTGTGGGTGAAAAATTTAAATTCTGTACCTGATAATAATCAAATCCCGGAATTGTCCGGCCGGATGTTTATTGCCTGCCATTTTGTTAAACCTAAAGCCATTAAATCATAATGACTGAAAACAGATCTATCCCCTTTAAAGAACACTTTACCATTGTAAAGCACCTGGTCCGGTGGACGATTATGACCATACCTGTTGCCATAGCTATTGGCAGCGTAGTAGCTTTTTTTCTATGGCTTCTTACCGCTGCTACCCATTTCCGGTTCGATCATAAGTGGCTATTGTTTCTACTGCCTTTGGCTGGTTTGCTCATTCACTTTATTTATCAAACTGTTGGTAAATCCTCCGAAAAAGGCAACAACCTGGTAATAGACCAAATTCACGAGGAAGGTGCGGGCGTACCCAGAAAAATGGCGCCGGTTATTTTATTCACTACCGTAATAACACATTTATTTGGCGGTTCAGCCGGGCGTGAAGGCACCGCCGTGCAAATAGGCGGCAGCATTGCCGCCATGTTTGGCAAATGGTTTAAATTAAACGGGCGGGATATGCGACTGATCCTTACCGCAGGAATAGCCGCCGGCTTCGGGGCCGTATTTGGCACTCCGGTAACCGGGGCAATATTTGCCATGGAAGTTTTAACCATTGGCCGGATAAAATACGATGCATTGCTCCCGGCTTTAATAGCGGCAGTTGTTGGCGATATAACAGTTGGCGCCTGGCATGTTAACCATACGCAATATCATATTGCACTAATACAACACACTCCCGGCTTGATCAGCGATTACCTGCATTTCGATTTACTTTTGCTGGGTAAAGTAATTATTGCATCCGCAATTTTCGGGTTAGCCAGCTTTCTTTTTGCAGGAATGGTGCACGAAATAAAAAGCATCTGCCTTAAGCTGTTTAAACATAACCGGATGATCCCCGTATTTGGCGGGCTTGTAATCATCGGCCTCGCCTTCCTTAATGGCAAGCCCGATTACCTGGGCCTGGGTGTTGATGCTGAATATCACGGCGCTGTTACCATTCCTTCAGCCTTTAATGCAGGCGGGGCGGATACCTGGAGCTGGCTCTGGAAAACCATATATACAACTGTTACCCTTGCCACAGGCTTTAAGGGTGGCGAGGTTACGCCATTGTTCTACATTGGGGCAACTTTAGGCAATACCCTATCGGCTTTATTAAATGCCCCCGTTGGCCTGTTTGCTGCCCTGGGCTTTATTGCTGTTTTTGCAGGGGCTACCAATACCCCGCTGGCCTGTACTTTTATGGGAATAGAATTATTTGGAAGCGAGCATGCCCTGTTATTTGCCGTTGCCTGTTTTACCGCTTATTTTTTTAGCGGCAATTCGGGCATTTACAGCTCGCAAAGAATAGCTGTCCCGAAAATATCTGATGATGATTTCCCGGGGGATGGATCCATCTCCGATGCCACCAAACGGCGGAGCTATATGTATAATAAATTAAAAAAATATCACATCTTTAAAAAAGAGCAGGGTAAATAAGTTATGTTATTCTATCACCCTCATTTAATTTTAACTTCTAAAGGTTGAGCATAATAAAACGCACGGCTGTCAACATCTACAATTTTAACCTCCATTGTTTCACTGCTTTTTTTAATGTTAACATTAATGCTGCCATCGGCATTAACCGGCACGCTAACAAATTTCCTGTTATCTGCTTTTGCAGGCGTAATAAATCCCTTTATAAGGTTTGCACTTAAGGCAACAGCTATAACGGTAAGTACAATTTTGGTGTAAAGATCAGTTTTCATAATTTGTTATTTAAGGTTTAAGAATTAAATATCAGTAATCCGGGTTAAAATGGAAAAGAGATTATACTAAAAGATTCAGACCTAACAATATTTAGTTTCTGTGATCTCTGCGCCTCCTTTGCGTACTCTGCGGTAAAAAATTAACCACAGAGTACGCAAAGAAGCTATGGAGCAGCACGGAGCTTTTATCGTTTAAATTTTAATTTTGCCCAGCATCCTATAATTTTACTTTTGATGCAGCCTCTTTTCTTTTTAGGCCTGATAAAAAACGTTCATGGCCCCTAAAACATGATATCAATACTTACATATGCTTATAATATACATTAGCGGAAACGTATATGATAATTGACAGGATCCCCAGGACCATCACTATTAAATCGCGTTTGGAAAATTTGCGAATTGCCCTATCCTTACTAAAGTATCTTATAAATACAATAAGTGCCCATACAGGCATTGCAAATAAAAAAACTGTAATTATTATTAGTATGATTGTTAATATCATAGCAGGTTTTATATTGATTTATAAGGCAATATAAATTTTATAAATCAAATTGTCAAATGCCTGAATTCATATTGCTCAACTCATACATAGTTCCCTGATATTAACTAAAGCAGCAGTAATTTCTAATTAAAACAGCCCAAGCTGCCCCTTATCATCCATATCTATATCATCCGGGTTGGTAATTTCAAAATCTATTTTTTTTGGAGGTGATTCCACTGATTTTTGGGATGATTCCACCGATTGATCAGGAGATTTTTCAACGGGAGGTTTTACCGGCTCTGGTTTAACATCGGCCTGTTTCTCAAGCTTTGCAACAGGTGCTTTTTCCACCGGCTTTTCAACCTCAGCTGCATCCGTTTCATCATCTGTACTACCCGCCTCATCAGCGATCACTTCCTCTGCCTCAGCTCCATCAGTTTCATCATCTGTATCGCCTGCTTCATCAGCGATCACTTCCTCAACTTCTGGTTCAATTTCAGCAATCAGCTCAACAGATTTTATAACCTGCTGCGATAAGCGGTTACCCATCGCCTTCACCCCCTTAACATCAATCACAGTAGAAAGATCAACCTCAAGTGTTTCCGGAGTTTGTTCTTTGCCTCTTAGCTGCTCAACCTTTACAACCGGCTGCGAAGCGCCCGAGATCAGTACCAGTTTCGAACCATTCTCATCGCTAATAATGCTTACCTGTTTACATATGGCAAGGTTATCAAACACAAACCTTTTTAACATGTAGTTTTTCGATTTACCATCAATGTGGATAGCCGAATAAACTTTTGCCGCATCGTACTTTTCAATAATGATCATTTTATCATCAAAGTGATTGTTCAGGTCAAAGCTGGTCAGTTCGTAGATTCCATTATTAAGCACAGTCAGGATCCTGTCATCGCCGTCAAATTCGCCCAGGTATTTACCACGGCCATCGGCATTCAACCGTTTTAAAATATCATCATACCAGATCTTTCTTCCGGCTAAAGTTGAAACACCTTTACTTTTCAGAATGATCTTTTTAACGGGGTATTTGGTAATGATATTCCCCATTGAACCACGGCCTTTTATGGCCAGTGCTGCAAAGTCCTCGTCAAACTGTAGCTTTTTGAGCTTACTATGCGGCTTCAGCTGCACATTAACAATCTCAGCCTCTCCATTTGGGTTGGCGCTAAAATATAACGACCGGCTTCCTTTGGTACCCTTGGTTAAATCGTATTCCTTATCGCGGGTAACCCCAACAACCGAGAAACGTTTAATGTAGCTTACCCCGCTCTGCCCGTCTTTGTAGATCATGTTATACACTGTACGCTCATCGTTCTTTTTAAATACGGCTACGTGGATAATTTCCTTTCCAACAAAAACCTTATCCTGGATCTTGGTGATCAGGCAGCGTCCATCTTCCCTGAATACAATGATCTCGTCAATATCTGAGCAGTCCGTTACAAACTCGTCCTTCTTTAAACCTGTGCCAATAAAGCCATCCACGCGGTTAACATACAGCTTGGCATTTGCCAGCGCAACCTGGGCCGCTTCTACCCTGTCAAAAGTGCGCAGCTCGGTTTTACGTTCGCGGCCTTTGCCATATTTTTCCTTCAGTTTCAGGAACCAGGCAATGGTATAGTCGGTTAAATGTTTTAAGTGATGTTTTACTTCTTTTATTTCAGCTTCAAGGCCCTTTATCTGCTCATCCGTTTTCTTTACGTCAAAACGGGTGATGCTGCTCATCGGTTTATCAATAAGCTTCTTATAGTCTTCGGGAACAATAGTCCGGTAAAACGACGGGAAGAATGGCTCAAACAACCGGTTCAAAACTTCAAGCACCATTTCAAAATTGCTGGAAGTTTCGTAGTCGGGATGCTTGTACATTCCTTCCTGGATAAAGATCTTAAGCAGCGAGCTGAAAAAGATCTTTTCCATCAGCTCTTTCAGCCTGATCTCCAGCTCCATTTTAAGCAGCTGGCGGGTGTAATGCGTGCTTTCGGTAAGCATGTCATTCACACTCATAAACCGCGGCTTATCGTGCTGTATTACGCAGGTATTGGGCGAGATGGAAACCTCGCAATCGGTAAATGCATAAAGGGCATCGATAGTAACATCAGGCGAGATGCCGGGCGCCAGATGCACCACTATCTCCACGCTGCTTGACGTATTATCTTCGATCTTCTTGATCTTGATCTTGCCTTTTTCGTTAGCAGCTACTATGCTTTCCATTAAGCCGCCTGTAGTTGTACTAAACGGAATTTCGGTTATAGCCAGTGTCTTTTTATCGCGCTCTTCTATTTTTGCGCGAATCCTCACTTTACCACCCCGCTGACCGTCATTATAAGCCGAAGCATCAGCCATACCACCAGTCGGGAAATCCGGCATCAGGTTTGGCAGGTTGCCTTTCAGCACCTCGATAGACGCATCTATCAGCTCAATAAAATTATGAGGCATGATCTTGGTGGCCAAACCTACGGCAATCCCATCGGCCCCCTGTGCAAGCAGCAGCGGGAACTTAACCGGCAAAGTAATCGGTTCGCGGTTACGGCCGTCATAGCTGGCCTGCCAGTCGGTAGTATCCGGGTTAAAAACAACTTCGAGCGCAAATTTTGAAAGACGGGCCTCAATATAGCGCGGCGCAGCTGCTGAGTCGCCCGTTACGGGGTCGCCCCAGTTTCCCTGGCAATCGATCAGCAGGTTTTTTTGGCCTATCTGCACCATGGCGTCACCAATAGAAGCGTCACCATGCGGGTGATACTTCATGGTGTTACCTATTACGTTGGCGGCCTTGTTAAAACGCCCGTCGTCCATCTCCTTAAGCGAGTGGAGGATGCGGCGCTGCACTGGTTTTAAACCATCATTTATATGCGGAACGGCACGGTCAAGGATTACATAGGATGCATAATCCAGGAACCAGTTTTCGTACAATCCATCGAGTGAGGTAACGTTGTGTAGTTTTTCTTCGCTATTTGCAGGTATCTCGTCTTGGTTTAAATCTTCACTCATTATTAGCTAAAAAATATAAAGGGTAAAGATAGGGATTATGTGCAGATGTACGGATTTTGAGGGTGCCGATTTTTTAACACATTATTAATTTTTAACAATCTTATCAGCTGGCTATTTTTAACGCAGAGAAACAGAGAAGGCGCAGAGAGCACAGAGTTTTTTGAGCGATAAGATTTATGTTTTTATTACGCGCCGGACACCGTCTTTTAGCATTAACACGTTAAAGTTTATTAGTAAACCTAATTTACAACCTGAAACTTTTAGATAGGTTAATACTTGTGCTAAATGAATGTCGGCTAAATTCCCAACTGCTTTAATTTCCACTATTAGTTTATTCTCAACTACTATATCAAGCCGATACCCGCAATCCATTCTAATTTCTTTATATACCAGTGGTAAATATTTTTCTTTTTCTACATATAAACCCTTTTTAAACAACTCATAAAACAGGCATTCTTTGTAAGCAGATTCTAACAGACCAGGCCCCAACATTTTATGAACAGTTATTGATGCTCCTATAACTTCGGTTGCTAAATCATTCTCAATTGCATCTTTATTCTTCCTGTGATCTTTGGTTTTTGAATTATAAAAGTAAGATAATTTATAATGTACGATGTTATTTAATGGCGTTTTTTAACACAGAGATACGGGGAATTCACAGAGGACACTGAATTAAAAAATAAACCCTATCTCAATTTTTCTATTAAACAATCCCTCTCTGTTCTCTCCGTGTCTCCTCCGTATCTCCGCGGTAAAAAAAGAAGAGTTATTATTCCCAACTCGCCCCCCTAACCTCTTTCCGCTCACCAATATTTCCATCCGGAACAACCACGGCTACCCAGGGTGTATCATCCGATGTAATTTTACCATGCCATTCAAAACTTTGTGCTGCTCCGGGTTTCAGGTTAATTTCTTTTGAAACAGATGCAAGTGCCAGATTATCTGCACGGATGCTGAAAGTATGTTTACCATTGCCACGGGCATTCACCTTAATAACCAGCTCACCCATTGCTGAAACAGTTTTTGAAATCTCGTAGCTTAAGAAGTTATTACTTCGCAAATCCAGGTTGTAGTTTGATCCGGGTAAAAAAGTTTGTGTTTGTGAAACGCCATTGCTGGTTACGGTGTATTTCCCTTCGGGCAGCATTGCTTTAAAATGCCCGGCTTTATCTACAGGTACGTTGATGTTTTGTTGTGAGCTAACGCTTTTAAATAGTATCGCGCCATTTGCTTTTCCTTCAACCATTGCCGGGCCTTCCAGGTCTTTCAGCAGCCACACCCAGCGGGATACGGGATGCACCCAGATCTCCTTATAAGTCCACATGCTTTGTACCGGCCAGTAGGGTGCATCATTCTCGTCTTTGGTTTGGATGCCTACCGGCAAACCGCCAACCATATCACCCGATGAAGGCGTATAAAGCGGCACATAATCATACCCCTCACCATACATGGTGCTTGCCGAAAACGGGTTCCGCCCGATGATCCATTCCAGCTGATGTGTTGATAATTGTGCTGATGCCAAATCGCCGCGAAGCCGGGCCGCACTTGCCAAAGCTTGTGCCTGTGGTAAAATTGTACCGAAATGGCCGCGATAATCCATCCATACCGGGAACATCCGCAAATAGTGCCCCTTGCCTAAAGGGATCCCGGTTAGCACTTGTTTACGGAACGATTCTTTTCTGCTCTCCGGCACATGCATGTATTCCGTATCGGCATATACCGAAGCCGGCATTACACTGTAGGGTGCAGTATATTTTGCTATTTTTTTAAGATATTCTGAATAGAGCGTAACGGTTGAATACCATTTTATCCAATCCGGGTTATTGGGGAAGGCATCACAAAGTGCGGTGAGCGCCAGTGTTGGCCCTTGCTCCCTGCCGCGGTGGCAGTAATGCAGGATCCTTTCTTTTGCAGTTGATGTATAAAAAAAGCCGGTAAGCGGGATATCCCAGTCGGGGCGCTTGCGTTGCTGTGCATTCATTATTGTTGGCGCAAGTTCTGCTGCTTTGGCTTCATACTTTTTATTGCCGGTTGCCTTCCATAAGTTTACCGAAGTAAGAATGGCCTGCGCCGGCAGTTCATCCTCCACATTATCCGAATCAAATGTAGCCCTGAACATCTCCTTTGATGGCTTGAAGGATTGCATGCCCTCTACGGCAAATTTCCAGTCCGCCTCCGCCATTTTAAGGGTGTAGGCCGCTAAACGCGGATCACTTTCTTTTAAAACCCTGGCCGCTATCGCCTCGGCATTGGCCGCTTCAAAATTTGCCAGCGGACTGTTTTTTGCTGTCGCGACGATATCATCATCATCGCCAATAATATTATTGGTACGCCTGCTGTTTATCGATCCAACATTCCTAAAACCATCACCAAAACTTGTTTTCAGGATCCATGCCAGTCCCCATTTTGCTTCTTCCAGCACCCGATCATACAAAGCCGCGTTTTCACCCCTGGCATGTAACTTTTCGGCCATGCTGAACAGGCCAACGGTAATTTCGCTGGTATTTTCCACGCCCTGGGTTAAATCGCCGGCATCGTGCCAACCTCCGTTTATAACTATCCGTTTATCATTATGTACACAGGTCCAGTCCTGGTGCTCCACGCCATGGATCCCGGGGATATCGGCCCCGCATCGTTCCGAATAAAAAAAGTTAAGCGCCTTCCATATGGTTCTTTCATAAACATCCTCATCAATCCGGAAAGGCCTTGTAACCACATTACCGGCTGATAATACATAAGTTCCCGGCGTATGCACTTCCGAAAAGTCCATCACCTGGAAATTGCCGATATGCGAAGTTGTTTTTTGGATAGCTTTTGTCAGCACTACCTTGCCATTATCCTGGTTGATGAGCTTAAAAACTTTTGCATCAATATTATTGGCAATGGCGGTTTTCTCAGCCCCGGTTTGGTAACCTGTGTGCGCAAATGAGATCTTGTTCTTCGTTACATCCCAGCCTTCTGTTTTATCTGCGTCAACCTTTTCCAGCTCCATCTGGTCGAAATAAAAACGGATCTTATTCGCTTCTTCCGGGTAATTGCCCGATAAGCCATATGACATTTCGAAGCTGGTTATCTTATCCCTTTCCACATTGCTGATCTCCCAAACTACGTGGTTCCATTCATGGTTTTTGAGGTTCAGTGAAGTTTGGCCCTCCTGTGCAAAAACTGCAGGCAGCTTTATCTTACCGTCATTATAGAGCCAGCAATCAAGCGCAGTGGTATAAAAGCCGGGCAGATCAGGATAGATCCAGATGGAGATGCGGTTATACCCAGTCCAGTCCTCACCCGCAAAAGCTTTTCGCACACCTGAACGCCCCCAATGCCGTCCGTTCTTCGGCGGATCGCCGGCCAGCCGTGTGGGCGTAGTCATTAATAATGACTGGCGGCCTTCATGAACAATGTCTTTACTTAATTTGATCTCAGCAACCGAAGCACTTGAATCGGTAGAAGTGATCACTTTCCGTGCATCAACCATTGCTACACCCGATGTAGTGAAGGATGCCCAGCCATTAAGGCTTTCCATATTATCAAGTGTGCGTTTTGCATAAACCTTTTTATTGAGCCAGCGGTACATTGCTGAATCCTTAAAATTTTCAGTTAAAGGATCCCGGGCCAAATAAAATCCGGAAAATAAAATTACTGCTATAAAGAGGTATAAATATTTCATTGTAATGGCTGTCTGATCTTATCCAACAAAACTCATCAAAAGATTTTCAAGTTTAGGATTTTGATGCACTACATTAACACTACCTGTTAATAAAACATCTGGCATATTATTGCTATTCGAAACTTAAAGCAGATGTTTTTACCACAGAGATGCAGAGAAGACACAGAGTACACTGAGCTTTTCAAGTATCATATTTAAAGATTAGGTTTTAATAATACGCCTGATACCGTCCTTTACCATTAATACATTAAAATTAATCAAAAGTCCCAACTTACAACCGGAGACTTTTAAATAAGTTAATACCTGGGCTAAATGAATATCGTTTAAACTATCGACAGCTTTAACCTCTATTATTAATTTGTTTTCAACTACTATATCAAGCCTGTACCCACAGTCCATCTTGATCTCTTCATATATCAATGGCAACGGTTTTTCCTTTTCTACATATAACCCCTTTTTAACCAATTCATAAAAAAGGCATTCCTTATAAGCCGATTCCAATAAACCTGGGCCTAAAGTCTTGTGAACATTTATAGATGCTCCTATAACTTCAGTTGCTAAATCATTCTCTATTTGCATTTTACTCTCTGTCTCTCTGTGTTCTTAGCGGTCTCCGTGGTTAAAAAATCGATAAGAGTATTCATATAAATCAATCCACACATCATCACTCCTTCCTCATCGCCCTCAGCATTTGGCCATAATCCCATTTACGCAGCATGGCATTTACAGTGTTGATGATGCGTTTGGCCCTTGTTTCGCTGGTTTTGGCGCCGTTTATCCATTTTATAAAATAGTCCCGGTGTGATTTTGCCAGGCTATTAAAAAAGCCGAAAGCTTCTGGTTCAAATTCAAAGCATTCCTTCAAATCATCAGGCAGCTCAACTTTGTAATCTTTATCTTCCTCCAAGCTTACCTGCAACATGGCCCCGCTGTTTTTATGCAAAGCCTTCCTTACTTCGGCCTTAAGCGCCATAATAAAACTACCTTTGCCCATAGGCATTAACGCCATACCGTTTACAGCAAGGCCATCAAGCATCCCTCTTACTCTGAATGATTTTTTATTACCCGGTTTTAATTGCTGTGCAATATCAGGAGGTATTTCAATGTAACTCCAGCCAGTTTTTTCTCCCTGCTCCGCAAATTGTAAAATGATAGTATCAAACGTTACCATGCTGTTTTTAAAATTTTCAATCAAAAGCCCTCAATGTTACTCTGTGATTAAAATAAAGGCCTTTTTACCGCTTAATAATAATCAAAAAAGGTCGCTTTGTTAAATGTTTGTTAAAACTAAAAAGAATTGTAACTATTCAAAACATTGCTGTGTCTTATAGTTAAATACATAATCACAACTTAAATTACAATATTATGAAAACTTTAAAATCAATTATGCTGGGGCTAGTGCTACTGGTAATATGCGGCGCAGCAAAAGCGAATAATATTAGCCACGATAAATTAACCGCAAATTACGCTATTAATACTTATATAGACGCCATGACCCGCGGCAAATTAGCCGGACTAAATGACGTCTTAGACAAAACGGTTGAATTTAACATGCTGCGGGGGAAAACAGTACTTAGCTTTAGCAGAAGTGCAATGCTTGATTTTTTCAAAAGCAATAAAGACATTGAGCAAGTTTGCACAACCAGTACTTCAATTGTTGAAAGCAATGCCAATGTAACCATTGTAAAAGTTACTATGAAGTATGACGATTTTGTACGCAACAATTACGTAACCATTGCAAACACAGGCAACGGCTGGAAGATCACAAATGTGTACAGCGTTTTTAAATAAGAATAAGTTTTAGGTTTAGTTAAATAGTTTGTTAGTAAAAGGCTCCGTGGTTGGAGCCTTTTTTATATAACGAAAAATCACATCAAATACACCTTTCAACATAGTATTATATGCGGGTGACTTATTATATTTGTATGATAAACAGTATCATATCCAAATTAAGCACAAATGAAATTAAGATTTACCCGCATTCTGCTGCTCCTGTTAGCAGTTGTATGTTGCTATGCGTCGTGTAAAAAAGCCGAAACCAGCCCGGTTGACAAAAATACCACAGACTATGCCGCCTTAAGCAAACAGATTGCATTAAACCTTGTGCAATCAATAAGCGGCAAATATGGCGGCACAAATATAAACGAGGGAATAAAGGCGCCATCGCATATTTCAGCGAACCACGCCGGTCCGGTTTTATTTAGCGTAAATCCGCTTTGCGGCTACACCATTGATACTACCTATAATACCACCGCAACTGCAGGTGATACTGCCAAAACGTTCTTCGGTAATTTTAAATTTGTATATACCTGCAGTACCAGCACACCCGATGGTTATATGGTTCATGACAGTTTGATAAACACAGAAAAAGGCCCTTTATTTAACAACAAGTATACCACCGCACAGGATTATAAAGTGAAGGCTCTCGACCAAACCTATAAGCTTGTGTCTATGGATGGCAGCTTATTTTCATTGGTTGAAACCGCTGTGCTTAGTAACGGAAATACGGTAAGCCATAATAATGTCTATATCGGCTATAAATTGCAGGGACTTAAGGTGGACGTTTCGGGTGGTATGGCGGATATTACCTCTGGTACTGCATTACTTAACGTCACCATCGACAGACAAGATAAGGGCTGGCCTGATAATACCATTACAATGACATTAGGCACGCTCGAATATTTAGGGAACCACATGGCTAAACTAACCTTGTCGCCGCCAAATAAAAGCTACCTGGTTAACCTGCTTACAGGCGGGGTAACGGCTATTTGATATAATTTATATGAAAAAAAGGAAGCCATTTCATACCGTTATGAAATGGCTTTTTTATTGCGAAAAAGTCAACCTGGTAAACTTAATCAACTTTACTGCACAAAGGGCTCCAAAACTTTTTGCCACTTATCATACCCTTTGCTGTTAAGGTGCAGCAAATCGCCTTCAAATAACGAGTTATCAACCGTAGTGCTTCCAGGTGTATACAGCACCGTGCTTACATCAATATAAGTACTGTTAGGCTTATTGTTAAGGTAATTTTTTACCAGTTTGTTGGCAATTTCAACCTCGTTAATAAACTTTGCCCGGCTGGGACTTGGCTTTATCGACATAAAATAAATTGTGGCATCGGGCAGTTTTTTGTTGATCATTTCCCAGAGCTTTTGAAACTCATCAAATACAAACTTGCCGGTTTTACCCGCTGCAATATCATTTTCACCTGCGTAAATAAAAATTTTACGCGGCTGGTAAGGGAATAATATGTAAGGCGTATAATAATCAACTATCTGCCAAAGTTCGCAGCCCCCTACACCTCGCCTGATGATGGGTTTATTGGCGAAGCGCTGCTCAAGATCCGTCCATTTACGGATGGATGAGCTGCCGATAAACAGGATCCCGTTTTTAGGCGGAAATTTTAGGCTATCCTGGTGTTTAAATGCCCTTATCTCGTTATCAAACGGGAACCCGGTTTGCGCCCGCAGGCCGTTGCCGATGCAAATGGCTATAAACAGTAGTATTAGTTTTGCTTTCATAAGTGATTATCTTCAAACTTACGAAGTTTTGAAAACTTCGTAAGTTTTATC
>JAQBOS010000254.1 GCA_028287925.1 Mucilaginibacter sp.
TTGCAATTAAATAGGCCTCGGCCCTGAATGTGGTAAAATCATGATCGGTCACGTCGCGTGGATAGCCATTGGTTATCACAATATCACGATAGCCGTCATTATCAAAATCGGTAATCAGGGGGCACCAGCTCCAATCTGTTTGTGCCGTACCACTTAAAAAAGAGGTTTCACTAAAGGCCGGCGCACCAATCGAATCGTTCTGACCTACTCTCGGGCCCTGGTTAATTTGTAAATTATTACGGTTGTATTGATACTGATAGCCATAATAATCAAAGTTTTGATAAACCTGGTAAGCATTTGAGCTCATAAACATTTTACGCCTGTAATTATCCTCAGGGCTCATATCCAGCTCAAAAACATCTGCAAGGCCATCATTATTAATATCTTCAATATCCTGACCCATAGCACTGGTGGCCGTATGTTTAAAATATTCGCGTGTTTTGTCGGTAAATGTTCCGTCGTGGTTATTAATGTATAGTATATTACTGCCTAAAAAATCATTTGTAACATAAATATCCTTCCAGCCATCCCGGTTAATATCAACAATACTCGCTGCATGGCCATATCCTTCAATTAAAATCCCGGCTTGTTTTGAAACATTGTGATAAACGCCATGCTTCAAAACAGGGTCCCAGTCATTGCGGTATAGCCTGCCTGTACTTCTTTTTGATCCATCCTTAATAATAG
Source organism: Mucilaginibacter sp. (assembly GCA_028287925.1). GTDB lineage: Bacteria > Bacteroidota > Bacteroidia > Sphingobacteriales > Sphingobacteriaceae > Mucilaginibacter. Next base: position 688 of record JAQBOS010000254.1, read on the forward strand.
GCCTGAAACTGCTTGTATTTTCGTTTGATTGTGCCTCGTTTACTGTTAAGTACATATCAAGGTCACCATCATTATCATAATCAAAAAATGAGGCCATTGTTGAGTGTACATTTATATCGAGGCCGTATTCTTTTGCCATTTCTTTAAAATGAGGCACACCATTTTTATCAATCCCCTGGTTTACATATAACAGGTTGCGCCGTTTTACCGAATCGTTTAGCAGGGTATAGCAAACGTAAAGATCCATTAAGCCATCATTGTTAATATCAACAACAGCTACTCCCCTGCCCCAACCGCCAGAGCCTGCTACACCGGCTTCTTTGGTAACATCATCAAACTTCATGTCGCCTTTATTAAGGTACAACTTGTTCGAAACAGCATTTCCTACAAGGTAAATGTCCTGCAGCCCGTCGTTATTAAAATCGCCAATGCCAACGCCGCCACCGTTATAAATATTTAATTTGTCTAAGGGGTTAATGGTATCATTTTCAATAATTGTATTACTGAAATGCACACCTGAATGCGAAGAGGAGATCTTTTCAAATAAAGTGTGTTGTTTACATGAAAATAGCAACACCAGTAAGCAGCAGAAAAAAAAATAGCGAAGAAGTCTCATTTTTAAATTTACGCTAATGTATAAAATAAAAAAGAGGTGAAGATAAATATCTCCCCCTCTTTTTTACGCTTAATTAACTATTAGTATTTAGGATTTTGGACTAGTTTTCCAGCCTCTTTATCTATCTCATCTAAAGGTATAGGATAAAGCTCGTCTCTACCCGCAGTAAATTGTGCTTTTTTAAGCACCGGATTATCTATCCGGTTATCTGCTTTATAATATGCGGTCAACACGCCAGCCATATACCCGGTACCACTAGGGCCACCGTATAAAGCATCATGGCGCTGAAGATCAAAGAAACGGTGACCTTCCATACCAAACTCAAGCTGTCTTTCCACCATAACTGCTGCACGTGCATATGCCTGGCCATTGGCTGTAAATTGCCCGGTATATAAACCCACATTATAATTTGCTGCAGGGGTGCTGGTAGTCCCTTTTGAAGGATTGGCATTGTCAACATAAGTATGTACCCAACCGGTTGGATCAGCGGCTCTTGTCCGTACCATGTTCACATCAGCTTCAGCGGCTGATAAAGCATTGGTTTCAACCTCGCACTCGGCACGCCATAAAATTACATCGGCAAAGCGGATGATATTATAATTATTTGCAGAGCCCTGATTAGAAGCCCAACCGCCAAAGTTATCAGTGGTTGAAGCTTTAGCTGCATTGTAAAACGAATTCTTTTTAGGAGTATACGGAACCAGGTCACCACGTGTCCATGTCTCGCCTGCGCATAATCCCCAATCCAGGTATGGAATGCCCCTGCGGCCCATGGTCCAGTCAAGGCGTGAATCTACAGCTTCAGTGGTAGGTGTAAACGCATCACCGCTACCCAGCCCATGATCATTCTTCAGGTTTACATCATCATAAGTTGGAAATCCTGTAGCTGCATCAATCTGGAACATAGGTAAACCACTGGCATCCACCTTAAATGCGTTAGCTAAGTGATATGATGGTACATAAAAACCGCAGCAGCCGGTATAAGTACCGCCACCAGGAAAGTTTAACACATCGCCACCATTATCATTCTGGCCACCTGAACCATCATTTGCAGTCATTTGCGCTGCAAATACCGATTCCGGACCATTTTTGGTTGAAGCGTTAAAGTTATTGTTGTAAGGCTCCAATGAATATTTTGCACCGCTTGCTGTTGTACCGTTATTGATACAATCAGTTAGCAGCGGCAAAGCTTTTGCATATTGGTGATCATACAGGTACGCTTTTGCTAAAAATGCTTCAGCAGCATAATAATTTACGCGGCCTGCCTGTGACTGGGTTTTAGGCAGCACAGTCATAGCAAATGCAAAGTCAGCCTCAATTTTATCCCAGATAGGGCCGGGGTTGCCTACATTATAATTACCGGCAACAAAAGATACTGTTTCATCAACATAAGGCACATTTCTCCATACTTTGGCAAGCTCGAAATGATATACCCCGCGTAAAAAACGTGCTTCGGCAATGGCGTTCTGGCCTATTGCACCAGCTTCAGAGCCATCTGTAACTAAAGGTACTTCTATTATAACACTATTAGCCCGCTGAATACCAGCGTAGCAAACCTGCCATTTAGAAACAAGATACGAGTTGTTTAAGTTTAAACCAACATGCTGTTCAAGCAAAGGTAGATCAGGACCCTGGTCATCAGTAGTTGAGCCTTTATAGGCATCGTCTGCCCCAACGCCACCGTAGGTCCAATTGCTTATACCTGAGCCATAATTTGTATGAGGCTGACCCTGGTAATACCCATCTAATATGGAGTATGCACCTATTAATAAACCATCAACGCCAGTTTTATTAGCAAGTGAGGCCCCAGGCAGCACCCCCACGGGGGTTTTATCCAATACCTTCTTACAAGCATAAAATGCGGTAAGAATAATTATCAGGCCTAAGGGAATTATTTTATAATTTAATTTTTTCATAACACTGTTATTTTTTTTATTTAACAATTAAAACGTCATGTTAATACCAACCATATATGTTCTTTGGTTGTTAGGATATGCACCCCAGTCAACACCTGTTGAAACACTTGCATTTGAACCTGAAGCGTTGTTGATTGATGGAATTAATTCGGGGTCTAAGCCGGTATACTTGGTAATAGTAAACAAGTTAGTAACCTGGCCATAAACATGTAATTTGCTTACACCAACTGATTTTAAAATGCCGGGATCAAAATTATAGCCAATCTGGGCAACACGGCATTTTAAGAATGAACCGTTTTCAACGTAGAAAGTACTTGGGATTGTAGAAGCAACAGTTAAAGCCTGCTGAGTTGCACCCGGGTTTGTTACGGTATTGGTAGTAGGATCAACAACTGCTGATTTAGTCAACAGGTCGACGTTTTTGCCACCAGGAAAACTGTGGTAGGTATCGGTCCAGTATTTCACATAATTGAAATCCTTGTTACCCTGTGAGCCGTACAAGATCATTGAAAAGTCAAATCTCTTAAAGCTGGCATTAAGGTTTACACCGTAGGTAAAGTCAGGGTTTGGGTTACCTATAAAGGTACGGTCGTTTGCATCAATCTTTCCGTCACCGTTAATATCCTTGTAAATGAATGAACCAACAGCAGCGCCTGAATATTTCGGCAAACTAGCCAGTTGGGCCGCATTTTGATAAATGCCTGCGGTTTGATAACCATAGAATTCACCAATAGACTGTCCTACTTGCTCTCTTACGAAGGAACCAATCCGTGAACCTGAAAATACATCAAAGAATTGGGTATTGTTCAATTTGGTAACCTGGTTTTTGTAGACACCAATATTTGCACCAATACTGAATTTGAAATCACTGCCAATTGCATCATGATAAGTGGCTGTAATATCAAAACCTTTATTTTGTACGTCACCAACGTTCACCGTAGGAGAAGTTGCACCGCCGGCAGTTGCAGGCAGTGATAATGCGAACAATAAACCGCTGATTGATTTTTTGTAATACTCAACACTTAAATCCAGGTGATTGAATAAGGAAGCATCAACACCTATATTGAGGATCTTATCGGTTTCCCAGGTAGTTTTAGGGTTACCAATACCGGTTTGGGCATAACCTGTTGTAACAGTACTTACCCCACCGCCTATGCCATAAGCAGTATTGCCAAAGCCATAGTTATATGTATTTACAGCGTTTGTTGCTGTAATATTTGCATTACTACCTGTAGAACCATAACTGCCGCGCAGCTTCAGCTCATTTATCCAGCTGGCACTTTTCAGAAAATCTTCCTGCGAGATCCTCCAGCCTAAAGATACTGACGGGAAAGTACCCCATTGACGCCCGGGATAGAATGATGAAAACCCATCACGACGTACGGTAGCACCAAGTAGATACCTGTCGTTATAGCTATAATCTACACGGCCGAATACTGACTCCGTTCCCAAAGGCTGGTAAAGGTAAGTTCCATTACCACCTGATAAGGTTATAGAAGTTGGCAGGGTGGTACCTGCAACTGTTAAAAAGCTTGGATCAAGCGTAACAAAGTTTGTTGCGTACACACCTAACTGCTGGCCACCGCTTTGTTTTATTTCATAGCCTGCAAATACGTTAATGTTGTGCTTGCCTATAGTTTGTTTATAACTTAGACTATTGGTATAGTTATAGGTATAAGCATAACTTGAAGTTTCAGTATAGTTGTTCGGATTGCCATGAGATTCGTAGTTTTCGTACGGATTATAGCCGGTAAAATAGTTAAAGGTATTATTGGCATTGCCGCTGAAAGAAGTACGTGCGGTAAAATATTTCAGGAAGTCAGCCTCGGCAAAAATGGTGCCCTGCATATTCCATTGTTTGTTTCTATCGTTCTTGCTTCTTTCCTGTATAGCAACCGGGTTGCTTGCATTACCCAAAGGCTCACCAGTAGGGCCGTCATAGCCGCCACCATAGTTACCGGCTATATCACGAACCGGAATGATCGGCATTTCACGGTAAGTTTCTGAGATACTACCACCTTCCTGTTGCTGGCTGTAAGGGCTGCCGCCATTGTTCTCTCTGTAATACACATAACCCTGTTCGCCAAAGCGGAAATGGTTATCCATCAGGCTGAAGGTTGAGTTAACACGTGCCTGGTAACGTTTTTCAAAAGTTTCAATTAAAGTACCCTGCTGGTTAAGGTATTGTAATGAAAACAAGTAGGTATTTTTTTCACTACCGCCGCTTGCTGTAACAGAATGGCTCTGCTCTGGTGCATGCTTAAAAATTTCATGAAACCAATCAGTACCTGCCTGGTTAAATTTCTGTACCAGGTAATCATTACCGGGATTTGTAGGATCGAAATTATAGTATTTTTCGATTGCCGGGTCGTTTGTTACACCATTGTCCGAAAAACCTGGTTGTTTTACACCACCATGATAACCATAAACAGGTAATGCATAGGTGCCTGTTTTACCAGGATCATATAAGGGTTGTCCTGCACCACTGTCCCCGGCCTGCTGAGTAAGCTGCATCTGTTGAGCGGGGGTCATTAAATGCCAAACATTACCTTGTATAGGCACCTGATCGCCATAATAGGCATCATAGTTGAATGTAGTTTTGCCGGCCTTACCTTTTTTGGTAGTCACCACAATTACACCGTTACCACCCGATACACCATAAATAGCAGCCGCACCGGCATCTTTCAGTACGCTGATGCTTTCGATATCGTTCGGGTTTACACGCGACATATCGCTTGTCTGCACCCCGTCAACCACATACAATGGTGTAGTATTACCAAAGTTGCTGATACCGCGCACAAATACGGTGCTTTGAGAACCCGGCGCACCCTGGTTAATTACCGTAACACCAGCAGCCTGGCCCTGCAACAGTTGTTCTGATGAGGTTACAGGGATCTTTTTGGCATCACTTACATCCACTGTGGCCACCGCACCGGTAATATCCTTTTTGCGCTGGGTGGTGTAACCTGTTACCACTACTTCATTAAGTGAAGTGCTTGCAGGCTCTAATGAAATTGTGAGATACTGATCGCCCTGGATAGTAACTTCTTTTGTTTTGTAAGTAAGATAACTTACCACGAGTACATTACCCGGACTTAACGATAGCGTGAATTCGCCATTAACGTCTGTTACAGCACCCGTGTTGGTGCCTTTTATCCTTACGGATGCACCTACTACAGGTTGTTTGTCATCGCCGCCGATAACTTTACCTGAGTGTTTTGTTTGGGCTGTAACTACCAATGAAGAAACTATGCAGCATAACAGCAGGCATAATGCTCTTCCTTTTAGGAGTAAACTTTTAAACATGAGATTGAGATTTAGTTGATTAATTTATTTGATTTAAGATTTTTGTTGGATTATGGTTTTAAGACGGTGCCCGGGCATTAGCTGGGGCAAAAACGATTTGCCTATGGCCCTGGTGAGATAAGGCCGCGTTGGTGTGGTTACAGAAAAGGATAAAATGTAAAAGTTTTATCATGTAAAGTACTTAATAAATATAAAAACTTATTGTTACTCAATTTCCTGATGCCTTATAAAAAGCATGTGCATCAGGTTTAATAAATGTTATATTAATATCAGGTTTTGTGTAATTGTTCGGTAATACAAAAAATCACATTGGCATTGATACTAATGTAAATAGAGTGTACTGTTTACACAAGTGACTTAATAAGAATTACAAATTAATTATTTTTACAGGCGTGTTTAAAACAATACTAATACTTATAGAATATTTATGTTAACAAATTATTAATAAAATGACTATTATATTACTAAAACAGAAATGTAACATCTCCGTTATACAAGCTAATTATTTAATTATAAACCACTTTAAGCTTCCGCGAATGCTTAAATCATCATTTAGCTTATATTTTTAATGATAAAATACACCAATAATGCGCCCAATACGACCATATTCATGATGTTAAAATTTCATCACCTTTTGTTAAAAATGTCACTATAACACTTATTTTGAGGGTTTTTTAAATTTTGAAACACTTTTTTTCATTAAAATAATACCAGGTTTTTAACAAAAAAAAGCGCTCCATTTTTGCTATGGAACGCTTTTTCATATTGGTAAATTTTAACCCTGAATATACTTTATATAACAAATAGGGGATAATTTATTCCACTACTTAAGCCATTGAACTGATGCTGATTGTATATTGTTTGAATTGGTACCAATTTGCACTATAAACTGGCCAGGCTCCCAATCATAAACAAGCTTGTCATTATAAAACTTAAGATCGGCAGTGGTTATATTAAATGATACCACTTTGCTTTCGCCACGCTGCAAATTTACTTTCTGAAAGCCCTTCAATTCTTTTACCGAGCGGCTGATGCTTGCTACCGGATCGCTTATATATAGCTGCACAACCTCTTCGCCTGCATATTTACCGGTATTGGTTACCGTTACGGTAGCATTAAGCGTTGTATTACCTTTGAGATTAGTTTTATCAAGCTGAACACTGCTGTAGTTAAACGTGGTATAACTTAAACCATAACCAAACGGGTAAAGCGGGTCATTTGAAATATCAAGGTAATCTGACTTGAATTTTGCTCCGTCTTTACCATCAAAAGGCCTCCCGGTATTTTTATGGCTATAATATATAGGGATCTGCCCTACACTGCGCGGAAAGGTTGCCGTGATTTTCCCGGCCGGATTATAATTGCCAAAAAGCACATCGGCAATAGCATTACCGGCCTCGGTACCCGGCGCCCAGGCATCTAATATGGCGCTGGCATGCTTATCTTCCCAGGTTAAAGTTAACGGGCGGCCGTTAAATAATACAATAACCAACGGTTTACCGGTTTTAGCAAGTGCTTTCAACAAATCTTTCTGATTTTCAGGAATATCAATATCAGCCCTGCTTGATGATTCGCCCGACATGTTTGCCGACTCACCAACTACAGCAACAACCACATCAGCTTTTTTTGCAGTTTCAACGGCTTCGTCAATCATTTCCTGGGGCGAGCGCTTGTCTTTTTTTTCAGGACCTGTTAAAGCAAATGCACGGATACTTAAAAGCGAATCATCAGTAATGTTCGATCCTTTTGCATATAGTACTTTTACATTATCCCCTGCAATATTTTTTATTCCCTCGGCCACACTTACAGATTTATCAGGGTCGCCGGCTATTACCCAGGTACCCAGCATTTCTGAATGATTATCAGCAAGCGGGCCAACCAATGCAATGGTGCCTGATTTTTTAAGGGGTAGCGTTTGTTCCTGGTTTTTTAGCAACACAAATGAATGCTCGGCTATCTGACGTGCAAATTTGCGGTTATCATCAGTAAATATGTCCTGCTTTTCTCTTTCGGCATTTATTGATTTACCCGGATTTGTAAATAAACCCAATTTATATTTTGCTTCAAGTACACGGCGGCAAGCCAAATCAATTTCAGGTTGGGTAACTTTTCCTTCCTTTAATGATTTTTTCAATGTGGTTAAAAAGCCTTCGCCTACCATATCCATATCAAGGCCAGCCTTTAATGCTAATGCCGATACAGTTTGCAGATCGCCAAGGCCGTGGTTTGTTACTTCACTTAACGAGGTATAATCAGATACTACAAAGCCTTTAAAGCCCCATTGATTGCGCAGCAGATCAGTAAGCAGCCATTTATTAACCGTGGCAGGTGTGCCATTAATGGTGTTGAACGAGCTCATGAAACTGCCTGCACCCGCATCAAGCGCCGCCTTATAAGGCGGCAGGTAATCCTGGTACATTTTTATCAGGCTCATATCAACCGTATTGTATTCTCGGCCGGCCTCAGCTCCACCATATAAGGCAAAGTGTTTAACGCAGGCCATAACAGCATCTGCATCCGTCATGCTTTTGCCCTGGTAGCCCTTAACCATTGCTTTGGCAACCTGCGAGCCGTACCATGGGTCTTCGCCTGATCCTTCCGAGATCCTTCCCCACCGGGCATCACGCGCTATATCAACCATTGGCGAAAACACCCAGTTCAAGCCTTCGGCAGTTGCTTCTTTAGCAGCTATTTTTGCCGATTGCTCAATTAAGCCCATGTCCCAGGTTGCCGATACGCCCAATGGGATGGGGAATATGGTGCGGTGCCCGTGGATAACATCAAGCCCAAATATTAACGGGATGTGCAGGCGCGATTCCTTAACTGCAAGATCCTGCATTTTTGAAACATTGGCGGTGCCATATAAGCCAAATATGCCGCCTATTTCGCCCCGTTTCATTTTTTCCTCAACACCTTTGCTAATTACCGTACCCGTTACAGCATTGCCCATTACAACCAGGTTAAGCTGCCCTATCTTTTCATCAAGCGTCATTTTACCCATCAGGCTTGTAACAAAGGCATTCATTTTGGCATCATTGGTTTTTGTTTGTGCCGATACTTTATAAGCAGGCAGTATTGAAGCAAAAAGCATCACTGCTGCAAAAGCAGATCTTACCGGGGAATATTTATTCATCATTATGAATTATTAGGTTATTATTGGTTGGCTAAAACGCCGGCTAATATATTACATTAGCATTGTTTGTGTTACCTTAATTTTTTGAATCAGTAATAATCGGTTTGACACTAAAAATGATAGTGTATTACTGACACAAGAGTAATATTATAATTTAAATAATCAAAGTATTTTTGTAGAATAGCAAAAATGTTAACCAAAAAAGAACTTAAGGAGTATTGCGAAAACGCACGGGAGAACTATCTGCCCCATATTTCTATTGATTGTGTGGTGTTTGGGTTTCATGAAGGATTGATGAAAGTTTTGCTCCTGAAAGTTAAAAATGAAGGCGGCTGGTACTTACCGGGCGGTTTTTTGCTAAAACCTGAACCTATTGAAATGGCCGCTAACCGAATATTGAAAGAACGAACAGGCCTTGATGAAATATTTTTACAGCAGTTTCATGTTTTTGGCGATCCCGAAAGATCAAAGGAGCATTTTGAGATGTATAAGGATCTGCTGCCGGCAAAGGAAAACTGGTTTACCAACCGTTTTTTGACCATTGGCTATTATGCGCTGGTTGATTTTTGCGATGTAAACCCCACCCCCGATCAGTTTTCAGCAACGTGTTCATGGTGCGACCTGAATGACTTACCTGAGTTTAAGCTTGATCATGCGCTGATACTTAAAACAGCTTTGGATACGTTACGGCTTCAGCTAAACTACCAGCCAATAGGTTATAACCTGATGCCGAAGGAATTTACCATGCCCGAGCTGCAAAAGCTTTATGAAACCATACTGGATAAAAAGCTGGACAGGCGAAACTTTCAACGGCGGATGCTTGGTTTTGGAATTTTAAACCGGTTGGAGAAACCACGTAAGGGAGGTGCGCATAAAGCCCCGTACCTTTACTCATTCGACCTTGAAAATTATAAGGCTGCGCTTACTGAAGGATTTAAGGGAGGCTGGTGATTGATGTGCGGATTTTGAATGTGCGGATATGCGGATGTAGCCTCACCTAAAGTTCTCTCCTTTGGAGAGAGCAGCGTGAGATCTGAGCACAATGTTTGATTTGATAAATTACTGAATATATAAGTTTTAAATAATGGCCTCATTTTACAAGTTATTATTTCCCATGGTAATATTGGGAAGTATCAATACCTATGCCCAAACAACGTTACCCGTACCTGTAAATTTACAGGCCACCTATACTAAGGGCACCCGCACAACCAATGGCGCTCCGGGTAAAAATTACTGGCAAAACAGCGCTGATTATACCATTTCTATAAACTTTAACCCAATTAGCCGGTTGCTTGAAGGTACGGTATCTGTTGATTATATAAACAATAGTCCGGATACATTGGATGAGATCAACCTAAAGCTATATCCTAATCTTTATAAAAAAGGCGCTATCAGGAATATGCCTGTTTCTGCTGCGGACCTTACCGATGGCGTTAAGATAAAAAATTTAGCCATTGATAAAATTGACCAGGACACATCCCGCTGGACAATTGACGGCACCAATATGACATTGAAGACCACACCTATATTGCCAAAGCAAAAAGTGCATTTTGATATCGTGTATTCATACACTTTAAATAAAACTTCGCACATCCGTACGGGCCAGGTTGATTCGGGCGCTTTCTTTATTGCTTACTTTTTTCCGCGGATTGCTGTTTATGATGATATTGATGGCTGGAACCAAAACCATTATCGCGGCAGCGAAGAATTCTATAATGACTTTTGCCATTTTAACCTGGCAATTACAGTACCGGGCAATTATAAAGTTTGGAGCACCGGTAACCTTAAAAATGCAGGCGAGGTTTATGCGCCAAAAATAGTTGCGCGGCTCCATGATGCTGAACAGAACGATAAAGTAACTGATATAATTACCGAAGCTGAGCTAAAAGAACAAATTACCGCAAACAAAACCGCCAACACCTGGAAGTTTGAGGCGGATAGCGTTACCGATATGGCCTTTGCCATTAGCAATCATTATATATGGAAAGCCAGCAGTTTAGTGGTTGACCCTAAAACCAACAGGCGCACCCGGGTGGATGCTGTTTTTAACCCGAACCACAAAGATTATTTTGAAGTGATAAATTACGCCCGGAAAACAGTTGAGGCCATGAGTTACCAATTCCCCAAATGGCCATACCCCTACGCGCACGAAACTGTTTTTGACGGGTTAGACCAGATGGAATACCCCATGATGGTGAATGATAACCCTACCCCAACGGCCGAAGACGGGATTGAACTAACTGATCACGAAATTTTTCATACCATGTTCCCCTTTTATATGGGTGTTAATGAAACCAAGTACGGCTGGATGGATGAAGGCTGGGCAACCATAGGCGAATGGACTATAAGCCCTATTATCGATCCAAAAGTTACCGACCTGTTTGGTGTTGAAGCTTATGCGCAAAGCGCCGGGAAAGAGGAAGATCAGCCTATCATTTCACTTACCACTCAGCTTAGCGGGGCAAGTGGCTTTACAGACTCCTATCCAAAGCCGGGCCTTGGCTATCTGTATGTTAAAGACATGCTGGGCGATGAATTATTTACTAAGGCCCTGCATAACTATATCAGCCAATGGCATTGCAAACACCCAATGCCGTTCGACTTTTTTAATTGTATGAATATCGGGGCAGGTAAAAACCTGAACTGGTTTTGGAAAAGCTGGTTTATTGATGGCGGCATCCCTGATTTGGGAATAGGAAAAGTCAGCAACAGCCAGAAAGAGTATTCAGTGATCATAAACCGCATTGGCAGCAAACCCGTACCCGTAGACCTAACCATATTTTATGCCGATGGAACCACACAGCAGATCCACCAAAGTGTAGCCTGCTGGGCAAATGGCGAAAAAACTTATACGGCTAACTTTACTGCAAAAAACAGCGTTACTAAAATAGTACTGGGCGGTAGCTATGATCCGGATTCGAATAAAGGGGATAATGTTTGGGTGGGGAAATAGAATTAAGCCAGGAAATATTTTCTTAATTATTTATCACTATCAAAACCGCATAAATAACCTGTAAATGTATGAAAGCTCATAAAGCATGAACAGAATTACCAGCACGCTATGAAATTTTTTATTATTAGTATTTATCGCAATAACGCATAGTGCAATATGGCTCACATTTCTTATCGGGTATTCCCAGTTATAATGCGCCAGGTAATATTCTTTTCCCTTAATTAGGGTATCAACAAAATCAAGCACAAAGGATAAAGCCAGGAACCCGAACAGCCATTTCTTCCTGGAATAAAAATAGTTAAAGAAGCCGTTATATTCTTCCAGGTCCTCAGGTAAAAGGATGGAACAGATAAAGTAGTAAACAGAGATATAACAGATCAGGAAAAAATAAATTTCAAAATTCCAATCGGTTAAAGTTCTTAAATGCGATTCCCACCACCAAAAGTGAATAATTAAAAGTAAAACATAAATACACCACAGTAAATGCACCCAATAAGGCTTACCTTTTTTGGGGTGCTGTACAAATTTTACTATTCCTTTTAACAGGTGCGTAATACTTAAACCTAAAATTATGGCTAAAATGGTTTTAATATGGTCAAAAGCATTCATTATGGTTGATAGGCTAGATGTGAGATAACAACAACTTTCACTTGATATGTTTGCTACCGTTTTTGGCCCACCAACCCTTTTTAATTTCTTTAGTCAATCCATCAACATCTTCCTGGCTTGCTTCTGATTTAGCGGTGGCTTCTTTATAGACTAAAAGGTTAACTAACTGCTGCAACCCATCAGTATTTACATAGGCTGGCAGTCTTATGATCACTTCATCCTCAGTCCGTTCAATTACCATATAGCAATATTGTTATTTACTCAAATTTACTTAAATAGTTTATAACACAGATATTGAAACCCAATATTTATAAATGCTAAATAATTTTACCCTCTAATTACCTTTCCTTTTATAAATTGCAGGCTTTTAATTAATTACTATGCACAGAGGTGGCTTTTTCAAGATATTTTTAATTATTGCGGCTATCAGTTTATTATTAGACTGGTACGTTTTTAACGGACTAAAAACCTTTACGGCTGATTGGCAATCAGAACGTTTGCGCCAGCTTGTTAAATGGGGTTACCTGGTAATTTCGGTTGGTGTAACTGTTTTGTTTATTGGCGGCTTTGGCAGCTTCAGCACAGCAAAAGGGATGACACCCTTTCACGAGTGGATGCTGAGCCTGTTTCTCACCTTTTTTATTACTAAAATATTTTTTGTGCTGATTTTGTTTTTGGGCGATATAGGTCGTTTCTTTTACGGGATAGTAAGCAACATAACCAAACCAGAGGGTAAGGTTATTGAACCATATTTCCCGGCAAGGCGTAAATTTATAAGCGAGGCTGCCATACTGGTTGCCGCCTTTCCGTTTACCGGGTTTATGTATGCTATGTTTAAGGGCAAATATGATTATAAGGTACACCGTACAACATTATATTTTGATGATCTTCCCGATGCTTTTGACGGCTTTACCATTACACAGCTCTCTGATATCCACTCCGGCAGCTTTGATAATACCGAAGCTATGCAACGCGGCATTGACCTTGCAAAAGCGCAAAAAAGCGATCTTTTTGTTTTTACCGGCGACCTTGTGAACAACGCAGCATGGGAGATAGAACCTTACATCCCAAATTTTAGCCAAATTAAAGCCCCATACGGACAGTTCTCCATATTGGGCAATCATGATTATGGCGATTATATTGAATGGTCCAGCGAGGCCGAAAAAGCGGCAAACCTGGATAAGCTTAAAGAGCACCACAAAACATTAGGCTACCGTTTAATGCTGAATGAAAATATCGACATTGAAAAAAATGGTCAGAACATCTCGCTTATAGGTGTTGAAAACTGGGGCAAGGGATTTATACAATTAGGCGACCTGAATAAAGCATTAAAAGGCGTTGATAAAGACGCTTTCAAGATCCTGCTCTCGCACGATCCCACCCACTGGGAGGAAAAGGTGCGCTATAATCCAACAACTATTCATTTAACACTGGCGGGCCATACACATGGCGCACAGTTCGGCGTTGAAGTTGCCGGTTTCAGGTGGAGCCCGGTACAATACCGCTACCTTGACTGGGCGGGTTTGGTAAATGAGAAAAACCGTTACCTGTATGTTAACCGTGGTTTCGGCTTTTTAGCGTTCTCAGGCCGTTTAGGCATCTGGCCCGAGGTTACCGTTATAACGTTGAAGAAGGAGAGGTCAGAGGCTTGAGATCGGAGATCAAGAGGGTTCAAAAGGTTGGTTGTCTCTTACAGCAAGAGCCTTCGGCTCGATACATCTTGTAACAACGGGTTTCAACCCGTTGAGAACTAATACCACACGTATCGAGTGCTGTCGGCACGATGCATATCGATCTTAAGAAGTATTTTGCATAGATTTATATGGACCGAACCTATGGTTCTTTTTTCCTGCTTTTTTATAGCCAACGGATTAAAATCCGTCGTTACAATATAGGTCGAGGCTACGCCTCTGGTAATTCTTTTTTAGCGTTGTGGGAATGAAAATAAAGGATTATAAATCTTTCGAACACTCGTAACCAGTAATTCCAACTTGTTAGCTACAACATCAGGACATTTTGAACTAATCTCTGATCTCTAACTTCTAATCTCTATTCCCCAGCATAAACACTTGCGAAGGGAAACTTTCATCATTAAAAACCTCCTTTAAATCAATAACCTTATCCGTAGTATCAAATGTCATTACCTGCCGGGTATTGTTGTTATAATTAGGCCAGTTTGGTAATGTTTGGGTATTAGGATTCCCGGTTTTTATAAATGCTACCCAGGCGCGGTG
>JAQBOS010000273.1 GCA_028287925.1 Mucilaginibacter sp.
CAGTTTAAGCTGGCTGATATGGCTACTGAAATTGAAGCGGCGCGTTTATTATGCCTTAAAGCTGCATGGTTAAAAGACCAGGGATTACCATATGCGCAAGCCAGCTCGATGGCAAAACTATATGCAAGTGAAGTGGCCATGCGTACTACTATTGAAGCGGTGCAAATTCACGGTGGTTATGGTTTTGTAAAGGAATATCATGTGGAGCGTTTAATGCGCGATGCCAAAATAACCCAGATCTATGAAGGAACTTCCGAAATTCAAAGAATTGTGATCTCAAGGGAGGTGTTGAAATAGCTGATAATATTTCATAGCTTTGGGTATGTCAGATAAGGATCTATTAGTTGTTATTTCAGAAATGCTGCGAAAGCAGGATCAACAAGCCGAAAAACTTGATGAACATTCAAGAATTTTGAATCAACATTCCGAAATTTTAAATGAGCATACCGAAATTTTAAATGAACATACGGGAATTTTGAAAAATCACACTGAAATTTTAAATAAGCAAATTGATATTTCAAATAAGCAAACTGCTTTAATAACTGAAACCAATAGCAACCTTAGGGAATTTATGAATATTTCAATTCAGCAATTTCAGGAACAACAAAAATTTAATGAAAAGTTTCTAGGTAAGCTGGATGAAATTTCTAAAAAGCCTTAACACTGAGCGGGCAAAATAATTACTTAACATTACTCAATTTCAGGAGTTCTTCTGAAATTCAAAGAATTGTCATTTCACGAGAGGTGCTTAAATAATTTGATGAAAATTTAATAGGTTTGGGTATGCTATCAAAATCGCGACTCATCCTATCAACTTTATTGGCATTTGCCATATTAAGCAACGCATCCGCTCAAACAAAACTCAAAACAGGCACCTGGCGAGGAATTCTTACCAACGAAAGCAAGCATGAGCTGCCTTTTAATTTTGAAGTAACCAATGTTGCAGGTCACCAGCAAATAGCTATCATAAATGGCGCTGAGCATTATAAAGTACCCGATGTAAAAATCGAAGGCGATTCTGTTTTTGTAAAAATGCCTTTGTTTGACTCCGAATTCAAGTTAAAGCTTGTGGGAGATAATCTTAGCGGGAACTGGATCAGGCATTTGGGCGATCATGATTCTGCTTTGCCATTTAGCGCAACCCCAAATACGCCATGGCGATTTTTAAAAGATCCGCAGAAACCTGCATTTGACGTAACCGGCAGGTGGGCTGCTGTTTTTGGTAAAGGCACCGATGGCCACGACGAGTTGGTTGGCGAATTTAAACAAACCGGCAACAAACTAACCGGCACATTTTTAAGTACAACCGGCGATTACCGCTACCTGGAAGGCTCGGTATCAGGCGACAGACTTTACCTTTCATGCTTTGACGGCTGCCACGCCTTTTTATTTACGGCCAAAATTACCAGCGATAAAGTAATTACCGATGGCGAAAACTACTCGGGCTATTCCGCCTTTACAAAATGGACAGCCGTAAAAAACGCCAATGCCAAATTGCCTGATGCCTACTCATTAACCGCCCTGAAACCTGGCTATAAAAAAATTGATTTTACTTTCCCGGATATTAACGGACACAAAGTTTCGCTAAACGATGCACGCTTTAAGAATAAGGTTGTTATTGTACAGATCTTAGGATCATGGTGCCCTAACTGTATGGACGAAACCAACTTTATTATCAACAGCGGTTATTACAAAAAATATCACCCAAAAGGTGTTGAGGTAGTTGGTCTTGCTTATGAGCGCACCACTGATTTTAAAAAATCACAAAAAACATTGGCGCAACTAAAAGATCATTTCAAGATCCCCTACCCTTTACTGATAACCGGCTTTACCCCGTCAAAAGGCGACCCAATGAAAAGCCTGCCTGCACTGGCCGACTTTAAAGGGTTCCCCACCACCATTATTATTGATAAAAAGGGGAACGTACGCAAGATCCACACCGGCTTTAACGGCCCCGGAACAGGTGAGCATTACACCGAGTTTGTTGTAGAGTTTGATAAGCTGACGGAGGATTTATTGGCAGAGAAGAATTGATGTGCGGATTTCGGATGTGCAGATGTGCGGATGAAAAATTAATGTGCAGATTCCGAATGTGCGAATTTAATTTTTTTATTTGCACATCTGCATATCCACTCATTTGCACATCAAAAATCCGCACATCCGCACATCATTTTCTCATCCGCACATCAATTCTTACTCATCAACCTTAAATGGTTTTGAGTATTGCGGCCTTATCATTTTCCATATTATTTTATCAACCGGCTTACCATCAAGCAGCGCAAACAATACTGCCGGGTATTTTTGGGCCTGAAAATACATGGCGATTTCTTTACGGTTTGTGCGGATACCGGCATCCAATCGTTGAAATGAACTTTTACTATCTGCCAATATCTCACTATACTGACCCTTTAAGCCCTCAATGGTTTTTTTAACCCATTCATAGAACTCGTCGGGTACTTTTTCCAGCAGGTCTTCGAATGAGCGGCCTTCTGATAAATGCTCCCATATTACCAGGTTCGAAACTCCGGTTACAATGCGGTGCAACCGCAGGTATTCGGTAAACTTTATTTTTACGCGCAGGCCGCCTTTAAATTTTATTACAAAGCCTTCCTTACTGGCGTCATCAAAAAATTTTAAGGCTTTAAAATCATTAATGCCATCATACTTTTTTACAAGCGGGAAACCAATCGCCGGTAATGGCGAATCTGCACCGGCCTTATTGTCAATAACCGCCAATAGCACCAAATCATCAATATTACCGTAGTCAACTACAATCCTGTTACCGGGATAAACAATCTCAAATAAATAAGTGGCAGTCCTGTTTATCTTAGTAAAAGTACCGGCATATTTGTTTTTCAGTATTTCAGTTGCATGCGCTGCCTGACTGCTGATAAAACTGCCCCGGGTTGCTATAAAGGGTTCATCATTCAGCCAGTACAGAATACCAAGTGAGCCATCCATTTTCTCATACACCTCGAACGGCTCATCCGGAATTTGTTCAGCCGGCAGTTCATCCAAATTAAAGAACTTCTTAAACGGCCTTGCAACAATATTAAAACCGGCGTCAAGTATCAGTCCACGGCATTGCAGGGTTACCTCGTTCCAGGTATTGCTGTATTGTGCTTTGGCAGTATAGTTGTAAATAAACAAATCGGCGTGCGGATGCTTCTGAACAGATACATATCGTTCATCAATCATCTGCCGAAGTAGTTCTTTATTCATAAATCTTATACAACATTATTCATAAATCTTCAAATTCCTTATCCGCACATTCGCACATCCAAAATCCGCACATCAACTCTTTTCTTCCCACACCATACATAAATGCAAAATAGTTTCAACGGCTTTTTGCATGTCCTGTACCGATACCCATTCCTGCTTGCTGTGAAAGGCGTGTTCCCCGGCAAAAATATTCGGACAGGGTAATCCCATAAATGAAAGGCGCGAGCCATCGGTGCCGCCGCGGATGCTGCAAAGTTTTGCATCGAGCTCAGCCCGTTTCATGGCTTCCATGCCATATTCAACTATCTGCGGGTGCTTATCCAGCATGCTTTTCATGTTGCGGTATTGCGGCTTTACCTGCAGCCCATAGGTTGATGAAGGAAAATTCTTCAACACCTCATCCGCTATTTTACGGATCACATTGGCGTGTTCGGTAAGCTTATCATCATCAAAATCGCGGATAATGAAATCAATGCTGGCTGTTTCCACATGCCCTTCTATAGCCACCGGGTGTACAAAGCCTTGTTTATCTGCCGTTCCCTCCGGCGATAATTCAAAAGGCAGGGCGGCAATTATTTGGCCTGCAATTTTTATAGCGCTTTCCATTTTCCCTTTCGCAAAACCGGGATGTGCGCTTAGTCCGTTTATAACCAGCTTTGCCCCATCTGCCGAAAATGTTTCATTCTCCATATTGCCTGCGCTTTCGCCATCCATGGTATAGCCTGCATAAGCACCAAGCTTTTTAATATCTACCTTATCAACCCCGCGGCCAATTTCTTCATCAGGCGTAAACAGGATCCTGATTTGGCCATGCTTTATTTCAGGATGATTGATCAGCTGGTAACAGGCATCCATAATTTCAGCTACACCGGCTTTATTATCGGCACCCAACAAGGTTGTGCCGCTGGCAGTAACCAGGTCATTTCCCAGCTGGTTTTTCAGATCGGGGTGATCTTTTAGTTTTATTATTTGTGACGGATCATCCGGCAAAACAAGATCTGCCCCCTGGTAATTTTTGTGGACTATGGGTTTTACGCCTGTGCCGCTACAATCGGGCGCGGTATCCATGTGCGAGCAAAAACAGATAACCGGCACACTCTCCTTATCAGTGTTTGACGGTATAGTGGCATATATATAGCCAAACTCATCTAAATGAGCATCCGTTACCCCTATTTCCAGCAATTCATTTATCAATATATGCCCGAGGTCTTTTTGTTTTTCTGTTGATGGAATGGATTCAGAAGCCGGATCAGACTGTGTATCAATAATTACGTAACGCAAAAACCTGTCGGTTACGGTGAAGTTGAGCAACGATTTAAAATTCATAATAAGCAATATGTCACTAAAATTTTTAATTTTGAGGAAAGAGAATAATTCAAACCAAAAATTGCAAATATTGATCAACATTTAACATTTGAAAATATATATTTTATTTTTTGTTGCAGTAGTTGCAGCAGTTGGAGCAAAAGCACAGGCTGGCTATAATTACTATCAATTAGGTGTTGGAGGCGGCCTGAGCTACATGCGCGGCTACACTAACATTCCCCGGCAGGATAATCACATTGGGTTTAACGCAAACTTTACTTACAATTACAATCCATATTTGCCTATTGAGCTCGAGCTTCAAAAAGGCCAGCTATCAGGTGGCGGGCTAACTGTTGATAAAGACAGGTACGGAAGGAAATTTACCAATAACTTTTTGGCGCTTTACCTGCATGCGGATGTGCATCTGGGCTCATTTATTGATTATGGGAATGGCTGGTTTTTGAACGTTGTAAAAAACTTTTATGTTGGGTCGGGCGTTGGCCTGGTTAGAAACAACAATAAGGTGCAGCGAACAAACGTAATCCTGGCTAATGGCCCGTATACTTATGTTTTCCCCGGATCAGATCAAAGCACCAACCCTTCAATCCCTTTAAGGGTTGGTTATGAATTTAAGATCTTTGATTCATACGACGAGCCCGGCTGGGCCATTGATATTGGCTACGTTCATAATATTGTTTTTGGCGAGGGATTGGACGGTTATGACGACCCGATCCAAAAATTTAAAAACAATGCCACTAACCAATACCGGCAGATCACCATTGGCTTTAAGTACTTTTTTGGCACAACAGTGGCATACAACAAATTGGTTAAAGAATACGGATTTTAAGATGAATATTGAAGATCTTCGCGATTATTGCCTGCAAAAACCAGCAGTTACCGAGGGTTTACCTTTTGGCGAGGATACACTCGTTTTTAAAGTTGGCGGTAAAATGTTTTTACTTACCGGCATCCGGGCCGGTAATAACTTTAATGTAAAATGCGACCCTGAGCTGGCAATTGAGCTAAGGGAGCAATACACCGAAGTACAGCCCGGCTATCATATGAATAAAAAACTGTGGAACACGGTTTATATGGATGGCTCGCTAACCACCAAACAGCTGCACCAAATGATAGATCACTCCTACGACCTGGTATTTAAAGGCTTACCCAAAAAGCTACAGGAGGAAATTAAGGCAGGTAGTTAGTTGTCTTTATAAATCTATGATAAGCGTGCCGGTCGGCCATAGTAAGCCTGTCGAACCACGACGCGGGCAGGGAATGAAGATGCTTAGGAGAGTATAACCGGCCTGTCATGGCAGCCTGTCGAACCACGACGCGGGCAAAGGCCTCTGCATCATGCTTAGCACGCGGGTAGGCCTCTGCGCACGTCGCCCTTCGACAGGCTCAGGGTGACACCCCATTGTATGTTCAATATAACTTGGTATGGGTAGGAACGAAGCAAAGTCCGCGCAGGACAATCAATGGGCCATATGCTAAGAGGCACCATCTAATATATCAAGGCGCGATTCATCTGATATCAATAAATCGTACATTATTATTTAGAAGTATTTAATTCGCTTTTAATGCTTTCCCAACTAACAAAATTGGTTTCACCTTTTGCATAACGAGCTAAACGTCTATCTAATTCCTGCTCATGGCCTGCGGATGTTTCAATGTTGTTACGATCTATGCTATCCCATATTTTTTCAATCATCAAAATACGCTCAGCAATACTCAAATCCATTATCTCCTGCATTTGTATCATGGCCTTATTTTAAAATTCGTTGGCGATTAACTGAAAACAAGGTTACAAAATCATTTTAATAACGGATAATGAGATAACCTTTTATTAAAACTGCGAATTCATTTTAATAAACTCTTCCGAAAACTGGGCGATATACTTGTCTACATTATTCCTGATCTCTTCCAGGTCGCGGTTTTCAAGTTTGGCCAGGATCTGCATCAGCAGCAGGTTATTTATTTTGTTGTAGGCATGGGTTGATGCCGCACTGCTGATCAGCGTAGCATTCATGTCCATTGAGCGGCCCAGTAAGTCGGCCTTAATTTTGTCGTTTTCTAATTGATCGTTCATGGTTTTGGGGTATTAATTGGGTGTTGTTAATGAACGGGGAAGATGCGGAAAAGTTTTGATATGTGAGGTGAAAAATTCGGTGGTGGAAAAGGTTGAAGGTTTTTTGGGGAGGTTTTTGGTTGATTGGGAGGTTTAGTATTTATAAGAAATTGGGGAGGGGACGGACGAAGGGAAATGGACCTATGTCTCACTTAGAGTATAATATTAACTAAAAATGATTAATGTATTTCAAATTTGTTTTAGGAGTTTTGTAGTTATTAAAAAAGAGCTTAGTTTAAACATAACTATTGCCTATATTGATCAAAATAAATTGCTAATATTTTTAGGAAATTTATTAAATATTTAATAAGTTTATGTCCTTGTTTAATTATACTTATAAAGATTTTTTTAATCCTATTATTCGTTCAATGCATATACTTGGAGGTTCTGCTAGTATACCAGAAATTGAAGATGCGATTATTAATATATTAAATTTATCAGAGGGATCTGCCACTGAAATTTATAAAGGAAATGTTACTAAGTTATCTTATGAGCTAGCCGTTGCACGGAACTTTTTAAAAAAAATCGGTTTGATTGAAAGCTCCACACGTGGGATTTGGGCATTAACTAGCATGGGTACTAATACTTTGAATGTAGACCCGGATGAGATAATTTTAATTGCAGGAAACCTATTTAGCCAAACTGAAATAGATAGTAGTTTAATAGAAAATGAAATTGCTTTAGAGTTTGAGAATGATTCAAATTCCGAAATTTTAGAATTGGAATGGCAGGAACAACTTTTAAAGACCTTAAAAACACTTTCTCCAAGCAAATTTGAATGGCTTTGTCAGCGATTATTAAGAGAATTGGGCTTTATCAATGTTGAAGTTACTGGTAAAGTTGGTGATGGCGGAATTGATGGTAAGGGTATTTTAAAAATAGGAAGTGTTTTATCATTCTTTGTGGTATTTCAATGTAAACGTTATCAAGGAGGTGTTGCGGCTGAAGAGATAAGAGGTTTTAGAGGGGCGCTGGAAGGGCGAGCAGACAAAGGACTATTTATTACCACCGGTCATTTTACAAAAGAAGCAAGAAAAGAGGCAAGTCGAGATGGGGCAAAGTTTATTGATTTGATTGATGGCTTGCAGTTAGCGGAAAAGCTAAAGGAAACGGGATTGGGAATAAAAACAGAACTGATTGAAAAAATACATGTTAATGTTGAATGGTTTGACAATTTTTAGAATTAATGAATAAGAAGCGATTGCATATTGAATTATTTGCCGGGTGCGGAGGAATGGGTTTAGGGCTAGACGCTGCTGGATTTGAATTGTATTTTGCTAATGAGCTATCACCTATGGCCGGTGAGACATTTTCATATAATCTGCTAGGTGAAAATTTAGAGGAATTAAGTGAAAGTGAAGGTACTCCTGAAAAGACGCTTTGGATTAAAAGTAAATTTACTAAAGAAAAGTTATCAAATAGGTTAAGAGAAAACCCCTTTGAAGCTAAGATTGGAGAATTTAGTGATTTAGGGCCTGAAGTTAATTTAGAAAAGAAATTACTTATAGGGGATATTGATAACCTACTTACCTGGTTAGAAAGCAATGTTAATGTAGTTAGAGATTTACAAAAAAAGGATATCACTTTATTATCAGGTGGCCCACCCTGCCAAAGTTTTAGCTTAGCAGGTAAAAGAGAAAAAAATAATGCTAAAAATTTACTGCCGTTGTCCTTTTCAAAATTTGCGGGTCTTATTAAACCCAAAGTTGTTCTGCTTGAAAATGTTAAAGGAATAACTGCCCCTTTTTTGGAGAATGGCAAAAAGCACTATGCATGGCTGGAAGTATCAAAAGCATTTGCATTGGAGGGGTATGTTCCCGTGTGTATGCTTCTAAATTCTAAGTATTTTGGTGTTGCACAAAATAGACCGCGATTTATATTACTAGCTTTAAGATTAGATATTGCTAAAAAGTTATATCAAAAGAAGAAAGAAGATTTTCTAAAGAAAGGACTGGAGTTTTATAGCATAGTTAATGAGAAGAAGGAAAAACTAAATGAAATCGGCCTTGATACGTTGGATTATTACGATATAGAATTGGATAAATATAAATCTTTATATAACGGTTTTGTTTTCCCTAAAATCACAAACAATGACGGTGAGTTTATATCAGCGGCAGAAGCGATTGGCGACTTAAAAAAAGTGGACGGCACTATTACATTTAGTAAGTCTCGTATTGTCTATAGGGATTTAATAAATAAAACGTTCAATTCTGAAGGAATTCAATTAAATCTTTTTAATAATCA
The DNA here is from genome assembly GCA_028287925.1 of Mucilaginibacter sp. GTDB lineage: Bacteria > Bacteroidota > Bacteroidia > Sphingobacteriales > Sphingobacteriaceae > Mucilaginibacter. The sequence continues at coordinate 8,903 of JAQBOS010000273.1, forward strand.
TGAGCCACGTGAACATAGTTATCGAGTGAAGGCTCGATTTAGACTTTACCAAGTAATTAATGAATTTAAAAACGGGAATAAGAAAAATGCAACTGATTTCTTGACGGGAAAAGATCTTGATAACATATCTCTTGAGAAGTTATTGAAAGAGTTTAATGGTCATGAACTTTACTTAAAAAATGGCAGCAAAGATGGCTATTATAAAAAACTTGAGAGTAATGAAGATGTGCAAAACCATCTAATACAAATACAGACAAAGAAACACAGTCAACAGGCGTTAAAAGAGGATGAGCCTGCACCTGCGCAGTTAACTATACCTGATGATATTTGCCATTATGATATGGGACAATTGCGGACATTGACCGTCAGAGAAATGGCCCGATTTCAATCGTTTCCAGATTGGTTTACTTTCAGATCGAAAATTACCACAGGAGGTGATAATCGTAAATTTGAAGCGCCACAGTATACTCAAGTTGGTAATGCAGTTCCTCCACTTTTAGCAAAAGCATTAGGGGAATCTATCATTAACATATTGAAGGAGGTCGAAAGTTAATGGCTAAATATCAACGCATAAGAGGAGGAGAGAAAAATGAAAAAACCGGTGTTGATTGGACGAGAATTGAGCTCGAAGAGGTTTGTCAACTTTATCTAGATCTTGACGGAAAAAATATTCATGAAAATAACCCTAAAATACATTTATTAGCTGAAAAGTTAGATCGAACAGTTCGGAGTGTTGAAAATCAATTATTAGGATTTAGGAAAGTTGCATCTAGTGATACAGGGCGAAAAAATTATAACAGCTTAATACCTCAAATTTGGGAAGAAAGGGTTTTAAAAGTTAAACAAAATCTCCCAGTCTCTAATGATTTAATTGATTTTAAAGCACCTGAACATAGTGAATTTAGATTTCGCGTTAGCTCACAATTAAAAAATATTATCGGAAAGGACTTAATACTTGACGACAATATTGCTTTATTTGAATTAGTTAAAAACAGCTATGATGCCCATGCTAAAAATGTTAAAATAATTTTCGAAAATGATTCTTTAACCATCATTGATGACGGGAAAGGAATGAGCCGTGAAGATCTTTTAAACAAATGGCTATTTGTTGCTTATTCAGCGAAAAAAGAAGGAAAGGAAGACACAGCACTCGAATTAGATAATGATTATAGAGACAAAATCTCAGGTCGGCCTGCCTATGCAGGAGCGAAAGGCATTGGGAGATTTTCTACAGATAGACTTGGTTCTAAATTAATTTTAATATCGAAATCTTTAGATACAACTTCGGGCTATGAGCAATTGTTTTTTGATTGGGATACTTTTGAGATTGATTCTCAAAATAATTTCAATGATATAAACATCAATCATAAAAATATATCTGACTCTGGTTATGAGAATTTTAATCACGGCCTAATTTTAAAAATTACAGATCTCCGAAATGCCTGGACTCATGACAAGCTGTTAGAACTAAAATGGTCTTTAGAAAAACTAATTAACCCTTTTCAATCTGCAGCCCTTATTTCAGAATTTAATATTGAAATCATTGCTCCTAAGTTTAAAGAGAACGATGACAACAATGAAAACCCTAGGTTTAAAATAAACGGGTATATCAGAAATTTTATTTTTGATACACTCGACATAAAAACAACTCAAATTAAATCTTCTATTAGTGAAGACGGTGAGATGATTTTCACTGAACTAATTGATAGGGGACAAATCATCTATAAAATAGGTGAATTAAACCCCTTTAGATATCTTAGTAACGTAGATTGTAACTTATTTTATCTTAACACATCTGCCAAAACAAATTTTACTCGGTTAATGGGTATCCGACCTACCGAATTCGGGTCAATCTTCCTATTTAACAAAGGTTTTCGCGTTTACCCTATTGGTGAACCAAACAATGATCCTTTTAATATAGATAAGAGAAAGGTTCAAGGGAGAAGTCGTTATTTAGGAACGAGAGAATTAATTGGAAGAATAGAATTAAAGTCCGATTCAGAATATTTTGTTGAAACAACTAGTCGCGAGGGAGGTTTAATTCAAACTCCTGGGGTCGATGAATTGGAAAGATATTTTAAGGAAAAAATATTATTGCGCCTCGAAAGGTATGTTGTTGATATACAATGGCCTTTAAAAGATCAAGCCGATGACCTAAGCTTGCTATCAGGTATCGACAGTAAAAGAAAAATTATAGAGTTAATTAACAAGCTGGTCGATAATGATTACATCGAATTGTTGGAGTATTCAAAAGATTTTTTTAATGTAATCAACGAAAAAAATGTTGTTTCCACGCCAGAAATATTTGATCAATTAAGAATCTTAGCGGAAAAGAGAGGAGATTTGGATTTTGCTAATGAAATAGATATTAGCAAAGAAGAATTTATTAAACTTAAAAAAGCCAAAGATGAGGAAGAGAAAAAGAGAATCGAAGAGGAAAATAAACGTATAGAGGCGGAAAGACTAATTCGTGAAGCAGAAGAAAGAGCTCTTAAAGAAGAGGAAAAAAGAAAAGAGGAAGAATATCAAAGATTAAAGGCCGAAGAGGAATTAAGAGAAGAGCGTGCTAAGCGAATTGCTGAAGAACAAAGAACCCGGCAAAGAGAAAGTCAAGTTAGATTCCTAGAATCAGTTCAATCTTTGGAAATTGAAGATGTATTAAATTTAAATCATCAAATTGGTATTGATGCAAATTCAATAGAACAACATATCGTTAATTTTACTAGGAAGCTAAACACTACCACTCCCACAAATGAGGAGATCAAGAGTTTTCTTGATAAACTTTCATATGCATCAAAGAAAATTTTAGCTGTCGTTAAATTTACCACGAAGGAAAACTTTATGGCAGCTGCAAGAAAAACCAATGATGACATAATTCTTTTTTACAAGAGTTATATATTAAATATTCTTAAACACCATATAGGCAGCGAAATTGATATTCAAGTTTTGGATTTGGTGAACTCACCTTTTATTATTGATTTTAAGCCAATTGAACTAACAATTATTATTGACAATCTTTTGTCAAACTCCAAACGCAAAAATGCGAAAAAGGTTGTAATATCTTTTGTTTTGGACCCTGATGGGTCACTAAATATGGTTTATAGAGATTATGGTGACGGTTTGGACAAATCCATCGATGATCCTAATAATATATTTGAACGAGGTTATACTACGACCAAAGGATCTGGTTTAGGGCTGGCACACATTAAAAGAATTTTGGATGAAATACATGCTCAGATAAAAGTAAACGCAAATGTTAAACCAGGAATCGAATTCACAATTAATTTCAAAAAATGAGAATTAAATACAATATACTTTGGGTTGAAAATGAAACAGATTGGCTTGAACCAACACTTGAATTTGTAAAAGAAACAATAGAGAGTTATGGCTTTAAATTAATTCACAAACATGTTACATCTGAAAACGAAATTGAGGAGCTATTGAAAGAAGAAGAAGCTTTTAAGGATTACGATTTAATTTTGGTTGACTTCCAGTTGGATAAAGGGGATAGAGGTAATAGAATAATTGAAAAAATACGCGACCATCAGGTATTTACTGAAGTAATATTCTATAGTCAAGATTTGGCAGGTATACGCAAGGCTGTAAGTGAAAACTTTCTGGATGGAGTATATTGTGCAAGCAGAAATCGGGAGGACTTTGAAGGAAAATTTGAAAAGGTTTTCGCTACTACTATAAAAAAAATCCAGGATATAAGTTCAGTTAGGGGATTAGTAATATCTGAGGCCTGTGATTTAGATAATAAAGTTTCTTTGCTTATAGAAGCATTTTTTATAAAATACACGGAATCAGATCAATCTAAAATCCGTAACTATATAATAAAAGATCTTGTAGGAGATCAGGTCGAAAAAGGCAAGAAATTGATGGAAAAGCTAAATTCACTTTCTAATGAAGACTTACTTCACCATAAATTTTTTGATGCTTATAAAAAAATGCGAATATTAGGTCGAATAATCGAATTATTAGATAATAAGAATCTATTAGACAAAGATACCTTCAATTTGCGGTATAACAAGGAAATTATAGAGGTCAGAAATCAATTAGCACATTGCGTAGAAAAAGAGAAAAATGGAAAAAAGGTACTTGTAACCTTTACTGGAGATATAAAATTTTTTGACGATAATGAGTTCAATGACATGAGAAAAAATTTAGTGGACCATCAAAACAATTTACTTGCAATAGAAGCTGTTTTGTAAAAAACACATTTGTTATTTATTATACAGGTTTCACACTTTGGCTTCCTCGCTTGGCAAATTAAAGCTGCAAAATCCAATATCGCCCAATTAACATATTTAGCATTTGAATGATTTACTATTTTGTAAGCTAACTCTTGTAAATAAGGATCATACCTTATATCAGCCATTTTTCTCGGGCCAAAGAAGCGTTCGATTACTCTTGCCATATTAACATCTACCAAAGGGCTGGGCTGGTTAAAAATCACCAATTCAACAGCATTAGCAATATATTGTCCCATAAATGGGATGGATTCCAAATCTTGCCTATCTCTGGGTAAACGCCCCTTTCGTTGTATCATTTCTTTAGCTAAGTTTTGTAAGCGTAAAGCCCTTTGTGTATAGAGTCCAACTGGTTTTAAGAAAACTTCAATTGCGTTTAAATCAGCATTTGCCAAGGACAACCAGTTTGGAAATTCAGCAATAAAGTCAGGGTAAAACTTTGCTATTGTTTCAGCTTTTGTTCGTTGTAATAACACCTCGGCAATAATATATTGGTATTGTGACAAGTTCTTTCTTCTCCAATAAAATCTTCTACCATCGGTTTTATACCATGATAATAAATGTTGTTGAAGAAATTCAACTTTTTCATCTTTCGACAATTCTTCTTTTGAATTCCTACCTGTCATAATGCAAAAGTACTACAAACTTCCATCTACATACTTTACCCTCCTCATCAAAACTAAACCAAGCTTGTTCCAAAGTGTAAACCCATAACCGGGTTCACGCGCAAAAGTCAACCTTTTCCCTTCAAAAATGCTTGTTCCATCTGTTCCACTTGTTCCACATGTGCACAAGCGAGAGCGAAGGAGCCTTATTTTAACCCATTTTACCTATAAAACCCAACGTTGGTTAAAAAAAGCTTGTTCCACCTGTTCCGCGCGTTTCCCGCGTGCACATCGTTCCGTGAAACAAACACAGCACTTTCGTCATTTCTTCCCCCTTTTTGCTTTCGCCTTTAACCTTTCACCGCTCCCCCAAAACATCTTCCGGACTTTCGGTCTTCCCGACTTTCGGACTTTCCCAATCTTTTTATTATTTTTGGCAGCAAAACCTACAAAACGATGAGCGAACTCATTAAAAAACAAGTTACCGACGCCAAAGCGCACATGGATAAAGCGATTGACCATTGCGACGGCGAATTACAGAAGATCCGCGCGGGTAAGGCAAGTCCTTCCATGCTTGATGATATAGTGGTTGATTACTATGGCAGTCCGACGCCGTTGAGCCAGGTAAGCAGCGTTAACACGCCCGATGCCCGTACCATTGTGGTGCAGCCCTGGGAGAAATCACTTCTTGGCGCCATCGAAAAGGCTATTATGGAAGCCAACCTTGGTGTTAACCCTCAAAACGACGGGGTTATTATCCGCATCAATGTACCCCCGCTAACCGAAGAGCGCCGCCGCGACCTGGTTAAAAGAGCAAAGGCTGAAGCTGAAACCGGTAAAATTGCGATCCGCAATATCCGCAAGGATGCCAATGAGAAGATCAGGAAACTGAAAGCTGAAGGTGTTTCAGAAGATGAAATGAAAACCGGCGAAGGTGAGATCCAGAAGCTTACTGATGCCTATATCATCAAAGTTGATGTGCTTTCTGATGCCAAAGAAAAAGATATTATGACGGTTTAATTTGCCGTTTTGATTTTATATTGAAAAGCCATTTGCTGATTAGCAAGTGGCTTTTTGTTTGTTATGGCGCCGCTTCTTTAATGTCTCCGTGTCTCTCTGTGACCTCTGCGGTAAAAGAATTAACCACAAAGGTCTCAAAGAAGCCACAGAGCACACAGAGAAAGATTGAGGCTTTTAAAATAGCCCTCTAAAATAGTCAAAATGTCAAATTAAAGTGAATGAGGTGCTTAGCCGTTCGCTTTTTTTATTTTTGTGAAAATAGTTTATTCACGAATGAAGATTCTCTTATCATACTTATCAAAACACCGCTGGGTTGTTGCGCTTGCACTGCTTATGGCGGCACTAAACATTGGTTTTTCCCTGCTCGATCCTTATATCACCGGCCGCATTGTGGATCGTGTTATTGAGCAGCGCAACAAACTGGTTTACAGCGAATATTTAGGCCAGGTTTTAAAGCTGGTTGGTTATGCTATCGGCGTGGCCATGGTATCGCGCATAGCAAAAAACTTCCAGGATTATTTTACCAATATCATCACCCAAAAGGTGGGCGCCGAAATGTATGCCGATGGCCTAAAACACTCCCTTGAGCTACCCTACCAGGTATTTGAGGACCAGCGCAGCGGCGAAACCCTTGGCATATTGCAAAAAGTACGGCTGGATTGTGAAAAATTCATCACTTCCTTTATCGGGATCCTGTTTGTGAGCCTTATCGGGATGGTGTTTGTGATCATTTATTCCGTATCGGTTAGCTACAAGGTTACTTTAGTATACCTGGCTGCTATCCCCATTATTACTTTTGTAAGTATGGCCATGAGCCGGCGGATAAAAACCATCCAAAAAAAGATTGTTTCGGAAACTACCGCGCTTGCCGGCTCAACTACGGAATCATTAAGAAACATTGAGCTGGTGAAAAGCCTGGGCCTTGCCAAACAGGAAATTGAGCGGCTAAATAAAACCACCTACAAGATCCTTGATCTGGAACTAAAAAAGGTAAAGTTTGTGCGCAGCATGAGCTTTGTGCAGGGCACTACCGTAAACTTTGTGCGCAGCGCCATGGTGGTTTTGCTGCTGCTGCTTATTTTTAAGCAAACCATTTCGCCGGGGCAATATTTTAGCTTTCTGTTTTACTCGTTCTTCTTATTTAATCCGCTGCAGGAGCTTGGTAACGTGATCCTTTCATGGCGGGAGGCAGAGGTATCGCTGGATAATTTCAGGGGGATCTTAAGTATCCCCATCGACCCAAAGCCTGAAAAACCGGTATTGCTTGAAAAAGTAAACACGCTTACTTTTGATAACGTCAGCTTTAAGCATTTAACGGCCAACCGTAACGCGCTCAATAACATCAGCTTTGAAACCAACACCGGCGAAACCATAGCTTTTGTGGGGCCGTCAGGCTCGGGTAAAACCACTTTGGTGAAGCTGCTGGTTGGGCTTTACCAGCCATTAGAGGGCGATATTTTATACAATAACATACTCAGCAAAGATATAGACCTTGACCAGCTGCGCGAAAAGATCGGCTTTGTAACGCAGGATACACAATTGTTTTCAGGTTCGATAAGGGAGAACCTGCTGTTTGTTCGTCCGGAAGCTACCGATGAGGAATGTATGGATGTATTACAGCGCGCAGCCTGCCAAACCCTGCTCGCCCGGGCCGACAAAGGCCTGAGCACCGTAATTGGCGAGGGTGGCGTAAAAGTGTCAGGTGGAGAGAAACAACGTTTATCAATTGCACGCGCCCTGTTGCGCCGGCCTGATCTCCTTGTGTTTGATGAAGCTACTTCATCCCTTGATTCCATTACCGAAGAAGAGATCACCGAAACTATCCGCGACGTTTCTGTATTCGATAACCACATCACTATACTGATTGCCCACCGTCTTTCAACCATTATGCATGCCGATAATATTTATGTGCTGGAGAAAGGCCACATTATTGAATCGTGCAAACACTTTGACCTCATCGACCAAAAAGGATTGTACTACGCCATGTGGCGCCAGCAAATTGGGGAGAAGGTTAGTGTGGAAGTTTAAAGATAGCGGAAAGCAAAAAGCTTAAAGCAGAAAGCAAGAGAAATGCTGAAAATTAAAGGTAGAATGTAAAATAGCTTTGGACTTTTTGCTTTAAGTTTCTGCTTTGGTCGTTTTGCTCCTTTGAGCTTTTTGCTTTAAGCTTTCACCTCAACTCACACATTAATAATCCCTGTTTTTATAGCGAAGATAACCAGGCCTACCAGGTTTTTTGAGCGGGTTTTTTCAAACAGACGGGCGCGGTAGCCTTCAACGGTGCGGATGCTTAAGCAGATCTTATCGGCAATTTCCTGGTTTGAATGTTCCTGGCAAACCAGGCGTAAAACTTCAATTTCGCGTTCGTTAAAATCGGCAAGTGAATGTGCAGCATCGCCGGCCGGGTTATTGCCTGCCAGCTGCTTAATAAGGGTTATTGAAAGGTGTTCGTTAAAGTAGTAATCTTTATAATAAACAGTTGATATTGCTTCAATGATCTCCTCGGGTTCGGCATTTTTTAACAAATAGCCTGACGCACCCGCTTTCATCATGTCCACAATGTACTTGTCCTCGTTAAACATTGAAAGCGCAAGCACCTTTATCTGTTTATATTTT
>JAQBOS010000276.1 GCA_028287925.1 Mucilaginibacter sp.
CCAGGTTTTAAAAGGAAAGTTAGCAACCGGTTTTAAAGGCAGCTTTCTCCGCAGCTTTTTGGTGGTGTTCCAGTTTTCCATATCCATCTTTTTGATAATTGGCACGCTGGTTATTTATAACCAGCTAACCTATATCAGGAATAAAGACCTCGGCTTTAACCGGAACCAGGTGCTGATCATAAAAAATGTTAATTCCGTTGACCCGAAAATATTAAAACAACAGCTTAAGCAGTTGCCGGGTGTAATGAATGCAACTTTAACCCATTACCTGCCTACTTCTAATTTAAGCGCCCTCAATTATGTTAGTGCTGGCCTTGCCAAAAACATTGAAACACAGTTTTGGCCGGTTGATGCCGATTACATCAGCACCATGGGAATGAAGCTGGTACAAGGCCGTAATTTTAACGAACAATTTTTATCCGATTCATTGTCTGTAGTAATTAATGAAACTATGGCAAAAATGATAAGCTATAAAGGAGATGGTTCGGAGAAAATAACTGACATGAATAAGGATTACAAGATTATTGGTGTAGTAAAGGATTTTAATTTCAGTTCGTTACGTGACAATATAACGCCTGTAATGCTGGTAATGAATCACGACTGGCTGGCATCATTAAGCATCAGGGTAAATACCAGTAATTTACCTGCGCTGATGCAAAAGGTAGAAAATAATTGGAAAGCATTACAGCCCAACCTGCATATTGACTATTCATTTATGGATGATGATTTTAACGCTTTATACAATAACGAACAGCGCATGGGCAAAATATTTATCATTTTTACCACATTAGCCATCATTATTGCCTGTTTAGGTTTATTCGGGCTTGCTGCCTATGCTGCCGAGCAACGCAATCGTGAAATAAGCATCCGTAAAGTATTGGGTGCCGAAGTATTCAGTTTAGTAGCATTGCTTTCAAAAGACTTTTTAAAACTGGTATTGGTAGCTATATTAATAGCTGCGCCGCTTGCCTGGCTGATAATGCAAAAATGGCTGCAGGGCTTTGCCTACCATCAAAATATAGCATGGTGGGTTTTGGCAGTTACAGGCTTTGGTGCAATTTTAATAGCTTTTTGTACGGTTAGCTATCAATCAATCAGGGCGGCGCTGGTAAATCCGGTTGAGAGTTTGAGAAGCGAATGAAGAGGAGTCTGAAGTTCTAAGTCTTGAGTCTGAAGTCAAAAGACTATCGACTTTAGACTCAAGACTACTGACTTTACTCCTATCTTTACCTAATGAAAGCAATCATCATAACCCAACCAGGCGGCCCGGAAGTTTTGCAGATTGAAGTGCGGCCAACCCCGGCTTATCAACCTTATGAGGTGCTGATAAAAGTACATGCTGCCGGGATTAACAGGCCCGATATATACCAGCGCAAAGGGAACTACCCGCCGCCGCAGGGAGCGCCGCAGGATATTCCCGGGCTTGAAATTGCCGGTGTTATTGCTGAGGTCGGATCAGAAGTTACCCGCTGGAAGATTGGTGATAAAGTTTGCGCCCTGGTAATGGGTGGCGGCTATGCTGAATATTGCAATGTGCCGGAGGGGCAATGTTTACCTGTTCCGGATAACCTCACCTTCATAGAAGCTGCATCATTACCCGAAACCTTTTTTACTGTTTGGAGCAATGTGTTTGACAGGGGACAATTAAAAAATAACGAAACATTGTTAGTTCATGGCGGATCGAGCGGGATAGGGATTGCTGCAATTCAAATGGCAAACGCATTGGGGCATACTGTTTATGTAACAGCCGGATCTGATGAAAAATGCAGGTTTTGTGAAGAACTTGGCGCTTCAAAAGCTATAAATTATAAAACAGAAAATTTTGCTGATGCTATTAAACAACTTACCAATGGCAAAGGTGTTGATGTTATTTTAGACATGATAGGAGGCGATTATACCACAGGTAACCTTAAATCATTAGCTGAAGAAGGCCGGCTTGTGCTTATCAATACCATGAACGGCAAGGATGCGCAGGTTGATCTTTCAATAGTGATGCGGAAGCGATTAACCATAACTGGTTCTATGCTTAGGTCGAGAGAAATAGCTTTTAAGGCAGCGATCGCCCGGAGTCTCGAAAAAATAATCTGGCCGTTAATTGTATCGGGCAAAATAAAGCCGGTAATAAATAAAGTTTTTCCGGCAAAGGAAGCCGCCGAAGCACATAAACTGATGGAAAGCAGTGAGCATGTGGGGAAGATAGTTTTAGAGTTCATAATTGATGGTTCATAGTTCATAGCCGAAGAGGTAGCGGCAGTAGCAGGGGATTACACAAAGGCCAATACCTTTATGGTGCAGATTGTTATAAGGAAAACCCCGCCAACTGCTTACCGAAAACTGTCAACTAAAAATCCATCAAAAAAATCTTACAACTGCTATTTTAATATTTGTTTATAAATCATAACTTTGCGCACCGAAATAGAAGGTATTTTTTTTATGCCCAATATTTCATAATAAATACTTTTAATTACCAGGTAATATATGCCAAACATTGGAAAAATATCACGGATCATCGGTCCGGTAGTTGACGTAAGCTTCGCAGATGACGCTCATCTTCCTAAAATTTATGATGCATTAGAGATCACAAAGGAAAATGGTCAGAAGGTTATTTTAGAGGTTCAACAGCATTTAGGTGAAGATCGCGTTCGCGCTATCGCCATGGATTCAACAGACGGTCTGCTACGCGGAATGAAGGTTGTGGATTTGGAATCAGCTATAAAAATGCCGGTTGGCGAAGATATTAAAGGCCGTGTATTTAACGTGGTTGGTGATGCTATTGATGGGATCCCTAACCTTGATAACACTAATGGTCGCCCTATCCACAATGCGCCTCCGCGTTTTGAGGATCTGTCAACCGAAACTGAAGTATTATTTACCGGTATTAAGGTTATCGATTTATTAGAGCCTTATGTAAAAGGTGGGAAAATTGGTTTGTTTGGTGGTGCGGGTGTAGGTAAAACCGTATTGATCCAGGAACTGATCAACAACATTGCAAAAGCATACTCTGGTTTATCAGTATTTGCAGGTGTAGGTGAACGTACCCGTGAAGGTAACGACTTACTACGCGAAATGCTTGAATCAGGCATTATAAAATATGGTGATGCATTTATGCACTCCATGGAAGAAGGCGGATGGGACTTATCTAAAGTTGACCCTGAAGCATTAAAAGACTCAAAAGCAACCTTCGTTTTCGGACAAATGAACGAGCCTCCCGGTGCACGTGCACGTGTGGCCCTTTCAGGATTAACTATTGCTGAATATTTCCGCGATGGTGATGCCGATGGCAAAGGACGTGATATCTTATTCTTTATCGATAACATTTTCCGCTTTACACAAGCAGGATCTGAAGTATCGGCGTTGCTTGGCCGTATGCCATCAGCGGTAGGTTACCAGCCAACTTTGGCAACAGAAATGGGTAACATGCAGGAACGGATCACATCAACAAAACGTGGTTCAATTACATCTGTACAGGCCGTTTACGTACCTGCGGATGATTTAACTGACCCTGCACCGGCAACAACATTTGCCCACTTAGATGCTACAACCGTACTTTCACGTAAAATTGCCGAGCTTGGTATTTATCCTGCAGTGGATCCTTTGGATTCAACTTCACGGATTCTTAGCGCTGCTATTTTAGGTGATGAGCATTACAATACCGCTCAGCGCGTTAAAGAAACTTTACAGCGTTACAAAGAGCTCCAGGATATCATCGCCATTCTTGGTATGGACGAGTTGAGTGAAGAGGATAAATTAGTTGTATCACGCGCACGCCGTGTTCAGCGTTTCTTATCACAGCCGTTTCACGTTGCCGAGCAGTTTACAGGCTTAAAAGGTGTTTTGGTTGATATTAAAGAAACCATAAAAGGCTTTAACATGATTATGGATGGTGAAGTGGATGAATATCCTGAAGCAGCATTCAACCTTGTAGGCAGCATTGAAGAAGCTATCGAAAAAGGTAAAAAATTAATGGAAGAAGCGAATAATTAAGATTTGAGACAAGAGATTTGAGATTTGAGATCAGGAGGCATTAGTCTCATATCTCACATCTCATAT
>JAQBOS010000291.1 GCA_028287925.1 Mucilaginibacter sp.
GTCATAAAATAAATAAAAATACTATCCCAGAATTTTTCTCGCCAAATGCTCCTGATAATATATTGCAAATATTACGAGGATTAACTTGAAATATCGGCAATTAAAAACTATACCCAATTATCCTCTAAACCTGCTGCATTGTGCAAATCAGCCATAAAAGAGTTCGAGTTTGTAGTCGAACAGAACCCGCTACTTTAATTTATTGATTTTCAAGCCCGAACTTTAAGGATATTTGATTTGGCGCCCGTTTAGGTGTTTTGATTTTTGCGGAGCGCCCTGCTTAGTGATTCATAGCTTAATACCAGGATACCAGCCACTTTTAGCCAAAAATGCTTTGGGGTCTTTTATTTCAATGATCTCGCGGATAGCGGCTAGTTTATCTGTAGCGTGTTGATAATAGCTCTTAACGATGCGGTATCCAACCCAATAGCCAATGTCGCCCGATTTATCCATCGTACCATTATACAGCCAGCTTGTTAGGTCGCGCTTGTCCTCGTCAGCAACAAATGCGGTTTCGATCTCAGCTTCGTGTCCGCGGGTAATTATAGCCAGCTGTATATTACTCAAGCCTCCTGATATGAATTCGCCAATGAAATCAGCCGCACCTTCTACAAGTGATCCTTCCAGTACTGTTGGGTTTGGGTCGTCTACCATTTCTTGCGGTTGCTGCACATGCACATATTCGTGGGCGATGACATGCACGAACCGGTCTTCGAGGTTTTTATCGTAATACTTAACCCCGCACAGTGCCTCCAGCCCGATCTGAACACTTGAGACCGGACTGCCAATAGCCACCGGTTTCCCCCGGCCAATAGCAATAGTAATAGCCGGAAATTTGGCCGCAGGATAAATCTCGTGCAGCTTGCCCATGGCCAGTTTGAGCCGGATTTTGACAGCCGGCAACACTTCGGCACCGCGGCGTGCTGTAGCATAAAGTTGCGGCTGCTTAGCTATCGTCTCTGCAATGCGCTCTGCTGTGGTATTTCTTAAGCGGGCGAAGGTGCGGAGGCCTTCGGTGCCTGCGTCAAGATAATTATTTTGAAGTTGCTCCGTAGTGGGGTGGCCTCCGGCTGCATCATAGACCTTATAAAATAGGCTTACGTCTTCTGTATGGATCTCCGGCTCACCAGGTTTGGTTATATTCGATGTTTGTGCTCCCGCTGTTTTGCAAAAAACCAACACGAGGTAATAAGTAAATAGTTTAAGGTATGGTGCGGTACTTTTCACACAACAAATATCAAAAAAAAAGTAATGAAAAGTATTCGGTTAGATCCATTACGGAAACATTGGCCTTGGTATAAGTGTTAAAGAGAATTGCGCAACCCAGGAGGTCAACCAGGTTGCTTACGCAGGCAGCGGTATTGCTGTCTCACAAACCGGGTAGTGTAAGTGCCTGATAGGGAAAGTCATATTAGGGAATAAACAACTTCCAATTTCCTTCGGAGATGACTTCCACGGTACCATCAACCACTTTAATGGCGGTCTGATCGTCAATCGCATATGACGGTATTGGTAATGTAGCGGCCAGCTTTTCCAGGTTGGCCAGGGAATTCTCCGGAAACCACTCATAATCCAGGTGCGGATGGATTGCAAAATCAACCAGATTCAGCGATTTATCGCTTTCGGCCGGCAATGTATGATTACCGTAGGTGGTTCCAAAGCGGGTCATGATCATGCTACCGGCGCTCAGGCCCACGTAAACCATCTTACTTAGCAACGATGGCAATAGGTCTGCCAGTCCGGATTGCTGCATCCAGTAGCACAGATACTGGCAGTCGCCACCTCCAACCAATAAGGCGTCAGTCTCCTGGAGCATGGGAACCCAAAGTTCTTGTTTCATGCTGGGTAGCGCGGTGAGTTCCAGGATTCCCAGCGACTTCCATCCCAACTCGCAGAAAGGGTCACCTAATGACCCGCAAATCACCTTTCGTATGATGTCGGCACCGCCGGCTATCCCGTATATGGCGGTAGGGACAAAAAGGGCACTGGCCTCGGCAATCGGTTTGCCCAGGAGGTGAACCAGGGCATTACGGATGCTGGTGTTGCTGATGCCGGCGGAAGTGAGAAGAAGCTTCATGATTTCTTTCTTTGGTTATATCGTCGCTATGCTTGATGGCCTGTTTTTATTTGTCAATAACCTGTGTTTAATTCAAAGTTTGAAATTAAATCATAGATCGCAAAATCTTTAAGAACAAAATCGCCTACTATGCTGAATTAAAATTCTTCGTTAGCTTATCAATAATACCACAAAATCGATTTTAATTTATATTTTACAACCAACAACTACAGTAAAAATGGCATCAGGTTTTTTTGCGATTTTGGACGATATAGGCGCTTTGATGGATGATGTGGCAGTGACAACTAAAGTTGCGGCAAGTAAAACTACTGGCATATTGGGCGATGATTTAGCAGTGAACGCAGAAAAAGCTACCGGTTTTTTATCTTCACGGGAGTTGCCTGTGCTGTGGTCTATTACAAAAGGCTCATTAGTTAATAAGCTCATTATTGTCCCCATCGCTTTATTATTAAATGTTTTTTTCCCGTTGGCTGTTAAAATCGCCCTGGTTTTAGGAGGATTTTACCTGGCCTTTGAGGGAGTTGAAAAAATAATTGAATACCTTTTTCATCGTTCAAAAGCGGCACACCAGGTAATTAAAGAAAGCGAACAAAACGACACCGCTGCCGAAAAAGCAAAAATTAAATCGGCTATAACAACCGACTTCATTCTGTCTATAGAGATCGTAATTATAGCGCTGGGGTCTGTCACAGAAAAGAGCCTGGCGATACAGATTATAACTGTTTCGGTTGTTGCATTCCTGGCAACAATAGGCGTTTATGGCATAGTTGCAATTATTGTCAGGATGGATGATGCCGGCTATAAATTGATTAAGCGCTCCCATAACAAAGGTTTCTTTTCAGCCGTGGGCGTTTTACTGGTTAAATCGTTACCGGTTATTATTAAGCTATTAAGCGTTGTTGGAACAATTGCTTTGATCCTGGTTTCAGGTGGAATTTTCGCTCACAATATCGAATATTTACATCATTTATTGCCAAACCTGCCATCAATGATCAGGGAGCTCATGATAGGATTGGTTGCCGGCTTAATTATGGTAGCTATCCTAACGGGTGGCCAAAAGATATTATCATCTTTTAAGAAATAAGCCACACCCGCCGTATAATGCAAAAACTCCTTTATTCTTATATCAAATTAATTGCTGTATTTTAGATAACCTAATTTTTGCCAGCCCCCGGTAGAATCTTCCGGAAGGCACAACCAATTTATTAAACCTGATAATTAACAAGAAAAAAATGGAACAGCAAACTAACCAGCCATCGCCTGAAAACATTATGAAAATTGGCACTGGCTTTTGGGCCTCAAAAATTCTTTTGACTGCAGTGAGTTTTCAACTATTCACCAGGCTTGCCGAAAAGAAAACGATGAAGGCCAAAGATGTCAAAGACATTTTAGGGTTTAAATGCACAGACAGGAATGTTTATGATTTTTTAGATGCTTTAACCGTGTTTGGCTTTTTAAAGCGCGAAGGTATTTTGGATACAGCTATTTATTCAAATACTGTTGACGCAGATACATTTTTAGATAAAAACAAGCCATCATATATTGGAGGGATCCTTGAAATGATGAACAATCGGTTATATGGATTTTGGGGTAACCTGGGCGAGGGGCTGCTTACCGGGCTTCCGCAAAACGAGGCAAAAAGGAGCGAAGATTTTTTCGGTTTGATATACAGTGACCCTGAAAAATTAAAAGAATTTACCAATGCAATGAGCGGGATCCAAATGGGTAATTTTATGACCTTTGCTCAAAAATTTGATTTTACAAAATATAAAACGCTGATTGATGTAGGCGGCTCGGCCGGGTTGCTTTCACTTATGGTTGCAAAGCACAATTCCCACATGCATTGTACAAGTTTTGACCTGTCGCCGGTTGAGCCTATTGCAAACACTACCATCCGGCAATTCGGATTATCAGATCGTGTAAAAGCCGCAAGCGGCGACTTCTTCACTATGCCAATACCCAATGCAGACGTTGTTGTAATGGGAAATATCCTGCATGATTGGAACGAAGAAAATAAAATATCATTAATGAAAAAGGCTTATGATGCACTCCCGGCCAATGGGGCATTTGTAGCTATTGAGGGCATAATAGATGATGAAAGAAAGCAAAACGTTTTTGGTATGATGATGAGTTTGAATATGCTTATTGAAACAGGGACAGGATTTGACTACACGTTTGCCGACTTTAACAGGTGGGCAAATATTGTTGGGTTTAAATCAACCTCACTTCTTCCGTTAGCAGGGCCATCAAGCGCGGCAATAGCATACAAATAAAACCGTGGTAATACACTGAAAATACAAAAGAGGCTGTCTCAAAACTAAAATTATAAGATACCGAACGAAATTAAATTTTGGCCAATAAAAAACTCCGTGCTGCTCTGTGTCTTCTTTGTGTGCTTTGCGGTTAATTTTTTACCGCCGAGGCAGCAAAGAAGGCACGGAGATCACTGAGACCAAATATTATTTTGAGCGTTTTTTAGATTTAAGTCTTTTGAGACAGCCTCTTTGTGTTTAGCTCATCTAAGGTGGGTTAATAATTATTATATTAGTCCATCAAATTGAATTGCATCCGGCTAAATGCAAAACTTCATTCCATGATTATTGGAGCAATCGTTAAAAATAAACAGAATATAGCATACGGGCTGTCCCTCGGTCTGTTATTGCTGCTATTGAAATGGCTGGAGTGGCATTTTATTATTATTGACCATGCTTTTGAAATTTATGCCGGCACTATAGCTATTGTTTTTACCGGCCAGGGGATCTGGCTTGCCATAAAACTGATAAAGCCTAAAGTAAAAACCGTGATAATTGAAAAACAAGTGTTTGCCGGTGTCGATTTTGTTTTAAACGAAGCCGAATTAAACCGACTGCGTTTAAGCCCCCGTGAACTGGAAGTTTTACAATTAATGGCCGACGGTTTAAGCAACCAGCAAATTGCTGAGCGATTGTTTGTATCATTAAATACCATAAAAACCCATAGCTCCAACCTGTTTTTAAAAATGGAAGTAGAACGGCGTACGCAGGCTATTGAAATGGCAAAACGGTTGGGGCTGATAGCCTAAGTCGCATCGCCCTTTAGTATGATAATCGCTAATTTTATTAAAATCACCCGAAAGTATGACTAAAAATACAAGCCATTAATTCAATTTTGAGGAGGATTTAAACTTAAAACAATAAACAAAATGGAAAAGATAATTTGGGTTTGCGGAGTAATAGCCGGTGTAATAAGTGTCACATGGGGCGTGGCTGGCGAAGCGTTGGTGAGCGATAGCCTTAGCCTGAGCACCAGGATGATTTTTGGGTATGCAACTATGATCTTGGGATTTTCCCTGATTTTTGTAGCCATTAAAAATTACCGGGATAATCACAACAGCGGCCAAATTACTTTTGGCAAAGCGCTTGGGATTGGCCTTTTGATAACGCTAATCGCGTCAACTGTGTACGTAGTGGTTTGGATGATAGATTTTAAGTATTTCGTTCCGGATTATGGCGAAAAATACCAGGCCCAGGCGATAGCCGAAATGAAAGCAAGCGGAGCAAGCGCCGCGGAAATAAAAAAGCAGGGCGCTGAAATGGCTGCTACATTTGCGAAATATAAAACAAGCTTCACCTTTAGAGCGATGTTCACTTATTTGGAAATTGCGCCGGTTGGCATCGTGATATCGTTAATAGCAGCGCTTATACTTAAAAAGAATGCTAAACCAGCTACTGTAAACGTATAGATTAAAATAAAACAAATTAAACATGAAAAAAGTAACGGGCCTGGGCGGCGTGTTTTTTAAATGTAATGACCCGAAAGGCATGAAAGACTGGTATGTCAAAAATCTTGGATTGCCTACCAGCGAGTACGGAACAACCTTTGAATGGCGGCAAGATGAAGATCCGTCGAAAAAAGGATCTACATCCTGGTGTGCATTTCCGAATGACACGAAATATTTCAATCCGTCAACAAAGCCTTTTATGATCAATTATCGCGTAGAAAATCTCGTTGCGCTGGTTGATGAATTGAAACGGGACAATGTGACCATTGTTGATGAGATAGCGGAGTATGATTATGGCA
This sequence comes from Mucilaginibacter sp., assembly GCA_028287925.1. Classification (GTDB taxonomy): domain Bacteria; phylum Bacteroidota; class Bacteroidia; order Sphingobacteriales; family Sphingobacteriaceae; genus Mucilaginibacter. The sequence continues at coordinate 6,137 of JAQBOS010000291.1, forward strand.
AATTTGTGCATGTGCTCGACCCGGAAGGCAACATTATTGAACTTTGGGAACCGAAGGATGAATAAAGCAGGATAGCGTGGTAGTTCGGTTTTTGTAGTCTAAGGACCGCAAAATTACCCACCTTGGGTGCGCTATGGGAATATTATTCAAAAAACCTCAGGATGAAAATCCGGAGGCTTTTTGAATAGCGATGTTTTTAGTCATTAGTCATTTCGCCTTGCTGTCAATGGTCATTGGGCAATTTTCATTAATTCATTATGCATTTTCGCCATTATTCAATGACTAATGACACAATGACCAATGACTACAATGCCTTTTTTTGATTGTTAATTTAATCATTGTTCCTAACTACCAGGTAAATTGCAACAAACTGGATAGTTGCAACGATGAATGGGCCGGCAGCTTTGGAGAGGTCTTGCTGATAAATGCCGACAAAGCCATCTAAAAATTGCATTGCGCCAGCCAATACCGCAAGGGTAATAAAAGCATTCCAATGCTTGCTGAATACTGAAATAATAGTTAGTGTTACAATAGGGATAGTCCTGGCACCTGCGTATAAAGCAAAGACGGTTATCGCTTTATCAGTAGTTATGTTGGCCGGCAATATTAAAAAGGGGCTCAGCATCCCCGCTACCGAAAACCCTGTTGAAATTAGTACGTTTAAAACAGTGATGACCTTTAAAAATGTTAACGCTTTCATATCTTATGTTTGATAAAACAAATTTCAGAAATAAGTAAGGAGCGCAACGATAACAATTGTTAAGAAATAAATCATTTCCTGTTTCTTATCCGGCCTAATGAAACCGGCGTAATACCCAGGTACGATGCGATGTAATGCTGTGGAATTCTTTGAAAGATCCCGGGCTTTTCGGTTAATAATTGCTGATACCGATGGAATGGCTTATCCTTTAATAAGGAAAGTAGTCTGTTGTGGTGTATTAATAGCTTATCAATGGCTGTTTCATAAAATAATTCTTTGAACTCTGAGTCTGTTTTTATCAGACCTGAAAAGTTGGACTTTTTAAGAATGCCAACTTCGCATTCTTCCAGTGTCTCTATATTTATCGTACTTGGAATATTTTTCAAAAAGCTTTCAAGGGATGTGACAGAGTCGCCCTCAAAGAAGAATTGCAATGTTATATCTTGCCCTTCAGCATTGTACCAGGCCCTGATACATCCCTTGATAATAAAGATCATCTCATCCGAGATACTTCCTTCATGCACCAAAATAGTTTTTGGTGCGAGACGCTTTAGCGTGAGCAGCTTTTCATCAATTAATGCAGTCATTTTAGTTTAAGCGTATAATCCCCGTAAAGATACTGTATAGGGTATAATAGTAATGACATCCCATTTATGCATTGCAGTGCCTTGGCAAAACTGTTGTATTCAAAACGGTCATCAATTATCTTTTTAAGGACCACATTTAAACCCATCCATGGGAATAGTATGGAAACATTATTGAAAAGCCTTAAGATGAAGATCTGAAGGCCTTTTGTTCCTGGTGCTATTTTGGGGTGACGATTTAATGCGCTATTCGAAAGTATTTAATAATCTTCTTCTTTTAAATGCAAAAGAATGAGCACTAATACTATAAAGCTAAGGATCCGCTCGGCTGCCGCCAATCCATTCCAGATTTTGCTTTGCCACATGGCAAACCACTCTCCGCCTATAACTTCAAACCCTAAAAACCAAATTATTATACCGATCGTTAAACCCGCAACAGCCCAGTTTTTATTGGCATGGAACACAATAGCGCTGCTTTTAAGGTTTTTAATAAGGAGCCGGCTTCCATTTATACAACAAAATGCCATAGCCGCTTCCATGATGATAAGCAGGATATATCCTGCATGAAACATAAACGTACTGTTAACACTTCTGTATTGTAAATGGCTGCCAGGAAAAATAGTATCCATTTTCAGCACATGCTCAACAAACAGATAGTTTGTAAAGTAATCGGTTGTATTACCAATTACTATCAATAAAGCCATTAAACCAATTGTAATCACAGCAGTTGTTTTAACAAGACGGAACAAAAAGTGTACTGAAGGCATGCTTAACTATCTATTTACCAAATATATAATTTGTATTTATTGATTAAAGTATTCCTCATATACAATTTTACCATCTTTAACTTTATATAAACAAAGTTCTTCCAGCTTAAAGTACCCCGTGTCTTTAAATTCAAACTCAATAATTAATTTGTAGGCAATGGTATTTCCGGCTACCAGCGGTTCGGTCATCGCTATGCTCAATTCCTTTTCAATGTTTTCACCGAATTTATTGCAGCGGGCGATAATAGCCTGGAGGCCTATTGTTTCCCTGTTTGCAGGATCAGGGCCATCTTCGTATGACATGGCATCAGCCGAAAAAAGCTCATAATTTCTGGCATGGTCACCTTTGGATGTGTTTTCATAAAGTTTTTGCGCGATTTCATTCGTTGTCATATTATTTAATTTTTATTGTTTTAAAACTAGCTTGTTAAGTTTAATAATCTTTCAAGTTTTAAAAGGAACTCTGCTCTTAATCATTGAATGAATTGAAGGTTTTTAACTAAAGACATTCCCGGTTTTAAGATCCGGACAAAACCTTAAAAAAATTAGTGATTTTTTTAAGGTTTTGTAATTTATCCGGAGAATATGGAACCATTGACCACCATGTTCCAGAGATTTCAGGCAGGCAATTCGCCCCACTCTGCAAATAATCCAATCAATGATTTTATTTCAATACCAGATCTTGACCTGGTTATTAATGGTTGGGCAATAATCATTCCGTTTTAACACAACTTTGTTACTTGAAATTATGCTTTAAATTATACCTCTCCTGTAACCATTTCACCACAATCGGTGTCTTGTAAGCATGAAACTGAAACAAGTACTTTTTTTAACCATATTCGCGCTGTTACTATTCAATTTTGCCAATGCACAAACTGTGGGTGGCAAAATTTCCGGTTCTGTTTTAGATGATGCTAAAAAACCGCTCGACGGCGCAACAGTGATTTTACTTGTCGCAAAAGATTCTACAGTGGTAGGCACCCAATTGGCTAACCGGGACGGCAGTTTCACCTTTGAAAACTTGAAGGATAACACTTACCTGATCAAAGTGACCTATATAGGCTATAAAAATTACCGGAGCGGCAATGTGGTTATCAGCCAGCAAAAACCGGTTAGCTTACTGGCATTTGTTTTGTCGTCAATTGGAAAAACGTTGAAGGAGGTATCCGTAACCGCTCAAAAATCATATATCCAGCAAAAAATTGATCGCACCGTAGTTAATGTAGGCGCGCTGATCTCCAATACCGGTGCTAATGCTTTGGAAGTACTGGAAAAAACGCCAGGTGTGCAGGTAGATGCCGACGGCAATATTACCTTTAAAGGAAAAAGCGGTGTATTGGTTATGATTGATGATAAACCTACCTACCTGTCGGCCGCAAACCTGGCTACTTACCTGCGTTCTTTACCATCTTCGTCATTAGATCAGATAGAGCTGATGGATAATCCGCCGGCTAAATATGATGCCGCGGGAAATGCGGGCGTAATCAATATCAAAACTAAAAAAAATACCATCAGGGGATTTAATGCCGTGGTGTCAGCTGATTACGCGCAGGGTTTTTATGGCCGTACCAATGAGAGCATTAACCTCAATTACCGTGTAGACAAAGTTAACCTGTTTGCTAACCTTGCCTATAATGAACAAAAAACTTTCAGGAGGCTTGAAATTGACCGGAATTATTTTGATTCGAACGGAGATTTAGCCTCGTCGCTAAAGGATATTTCCTATTTCAGACCCAAAGGCAACAATACCAATATTAAGGCAGGAATGGACTATTACGTATCCCCGAAAACAACCTGGGGCGTAGTATTTACCGGCACCATATCGCCAGATCATGACAGCAGCCCGGTATACAGCCTGCTGTATAACAAAAACGGAGGATTGGATTCAACTATTAATACCCTCAACACATCCAAAAATAAGTTTAGCAGCGGAGGCATAAACCTGAACTATACCCATAAGTATGATAGTACCGGCAGGACGCTTACCTTTGACCTGGATTATATCCGTGATGTATCCAGCAGTAACCAGTTGTTTGTAAATAATACTTTTTTGCCCGATGGCACTTTAACAAATTCGCGCACGCTGAGTGATAATTTGCCTGCCACCATCAATATTTACTCCGTCAAGGCAGATTATTCCCACCCGCTAAAAGGCAAGGCAAAGCTGGAGGCCGGTGTCAAGAGCAGCTATGTAAATACAGATAACGCCGCCAATTACTTTAACGTGATTGATGGCGTAAGCACTATTGATTATAACAATACCAACCGGTTTTTATATAAAGAGAATTTAAATGCGGCATATGTTAATTTTAATAAAAACTTCGGCCGGTTCTCATTACAAACAGGCTTGCGGGTAGAAAACACCAATGGCAACGGGCATCAGCTGGGTAACGCCCAAAAAGCCGATTCTTCGTTTATAAATCATTATACGAACCTGTTTCCAACGGCGTATTTTTCTTATAATCTTGATACCGCAGGTCATAATGTGCTGGTGCTTTCGTATGGCCGCCGGATAGGCCGGCCGAATTACGGAAGCTTAAACCCTTTTACGTTTTTTGTAGACGAGTTTACCTATTTTTCGGGTAACCCTTTCCTGAAACCGCAGTTTACTGATAATTACAAATTAGCCTATAGTTTCCGGAGCCTGTTTACCGTTGCAGTTGCCTATAATCATACAGCCGATGTTCAGGGTGAAACTATTCACAAAAGCGGCAATATATTTATCAGTACACAGGGTAACATTGGGCAACAGAAAACATTCGATTTTTCTGTCAATACCAATTTTCAGCCCACCAAATGGTGGTCGGTTAACCTGTATGCCGAGGTATATAAGAATACTTACCAGGGCGCATTTTACACCGGTTACCTCAATCAGTCTAAATATACATTTTCGACCAATGGCAATAACCAGTTCACTTTATCAAAAACCTGGAGCGCCGAATTAAGCGGCTTTTTTAATACCAGCGGCACTTATGGTCAGTTTGTTTCTATCCCCACCGGTATGCTTAATGCAGCTATTCAGAAAAAAATATTGAACAATAAGGGTTCAATCAAATTAAATGTGCGGGATATTCTTCACTCGTTTAGCCCAAGCGGCACCATTACCAATATTGTGGACGCCACTGCAACCTACCACAACTTTATAGATACCCGGGTGGCAACCCTTGCATTTACCTATAGCTTTGGCAAATCAACCAATACGCCTCAAAAACGTGAAACTGGCGGCGCTGATAGTGAACAGGGGAGGGCGCATTGAGGGGGATGATTAGAGTGGGTGTAATCCTGGTTAAAGTCGCATTTTAATGCGCTGTTCAGCAGAACACTAATATGTAGAATGTAAACCGATGGCAGGATAAGACACTGTAGAAAGCGCTGCATGCGTGTTGACTACTTAGAAGGCGGAGCACTAGCAGCCTTTGCCCAAAAGCCAGCCAGACATAGCGCCAGAAGGAAGGGAAATATGTAGAAAACAACAGAAGGTCCGCATAACATACCCATTTTAATCCAAAGCAATATTGCCGCCTATCTGATAATTACATTCGAACATCGCTTCGACTTATCGTGCTATTTTACAATTCGCGCATAGTCAATCAGTTTACCACCAGAGCCTTTTATAAGTTGTACCGCCCAACTAGTGATCACTACTGCGCCGATAATTCCGCTGATGTCATCAAGCCAGTACAAATTGTAATACCAGCCAATACTTAAGGCAACAATTGCGGTCAGGCTTGTCAGGCCGTCTGCCAGTACGTGAAGATAGGCTGCCCTGATATTATCGTCATGATGATCATGTCCATGATGGAGCATTTTAGCACTTATAGCATTTACGATCAATCCGATTACAGCAACAATAATAGCTTCGCTGAATTTTACAGGAATTGGATGAATTAGCCTGTCAATAGATTCGATGGCCATAATAATGGCGATGATCTGCAATATGATAGCGCTGGTGAAGCCAGACAAGGAAAGCACTTTCTCTTGCTGGAAGGTATATTTACCCGATTTACCGTATTTGCGGCTGAACAAGTAAGCCAGCCAGGTTAGCCCAATGGCAAAAACATGTGTTGACATATGCCATCCTTCTGCTGTCAACGCCATAGAGTTTGCGTAATAACCAACGCCAATCTCCAGGAGCATCGTAGCGACTGTCAGATAAACGACCCACCGGCTGGTATTTTCGTAATCGATGGTATGTTCATGCGGATCAATAACTTCCTCAACAGACTTGTTATGAACAATGGTATCACTCCTGGAAAGTAAATCCTGTAAGTCGTCACGGTCTGTCGTGATCCATTTCGTGCTAACTTCTAAAGGATTTCTTTTCGATACCGCGGTGATCGGTTTGGCGGGGTAACCGATATAAAAAAAACCAAGCAGCCTGTCCTTCGGCTGCAAGCCAAAATAAGGTTTTGCCTCTTCAAAATAAGTAATTCCGGCTGATGTCCAATATGACCCTAGGCCGTAAGCCGTAACCGAAAGAAACATATTTTGAACGGCGCAGGCTACAGCTTCTATTTCTTCATTTTCCGGCAATTTCTCCGTTTCGTCCCGGCGCATACCGATAGAAATAACATGGGACGACATTAAAGGATATTCACGCATTTTGCGATGCCTGTCCTCATTAAAGGTATCACCGGCAAATTGATGGTACAGGCTGGCCTGTAAATCACCAAAATATTTCAAGCCACCACCAGAAAAAACTTTAAAGCGCCAGGGCTCGGTCTGTTTATGATTCGGCGCGCGAATAGCATTCTCTAAGATCTGTCGGATAATATCTTCGGGCACTTGTTTGCCTTTGATATATTGATAAGGATAAATACTCCTTCTATGCTTAATGATCTCGTTAAGCTGGTTGGTATCGTAGGGCGTTTGTACTAATTCTTCCATGTTGTAATCTTGACACGAAGCTACTGCTTACCATGCAATGGCGACAGGTAAAAATCCGGCTTTTTTCGGTACTTTTGACTATGCCGCTTTTCCAGGATATAGAAATTACTTTAAGGGAAATACACTCATCAGTTTCTCCCATCCATCGTCATCACTACTTTGAATTGCTGTATATCATAGAGGGTACAGGTATTCATACAATAAATAACAACCATTACCAGTATCAAAAAGGAAACCTTTACCTGCTGACGCCTGAAGATACCCATACCTTTAAAACAGAAACAAAAACGCATTGCTGTATTATAGACTTTACCAAAGAGTTGTTTTCCAAAAGGCAGCGAAAACAAATGGACAGGGCAGAAATAAGTGAGTTCTTTATGAATATGGAATATGTTTTTCATAATCATCAAAATATGAAAGGCCATATTGAAATGGGAAAGCAGGAAGCCGATTTGACAGAAAAACTGATCTTACAGCTTTCTAATGAAAAAGAACACACACGGATATATGGCGGCATTATTATCCAAAATATCGTTTTTCTACTGCTTAACCTGATTGCAAGACTGATCCAAGAAAATATTGCAGGGGAGCTAAAAAACGCAGGTTCAAAAAATATCATTCATGAGGTTACTACCTACATTCAGCAGCATATTTATAATAAAGAGCTGCTTAAAATAGAAACGCTGGCCCGAGAATTCCATAAAACACCCGATCATCTCAACCGCTATTTTAAACAGCAAACAGGATACACGCTTAAAACTTATATCAATCAGTATAAGTTAAATCTAATCGAATCCCGGTTGCGTTACAGCAATCTAACCATTTCCGAAATTGCTGACGAAATGGGTTTTACCGATGAAAGTCACCTGAATAAAGCATTTAAAAGCAGGTTTGGGCAGACAACAACTGCTTACAGAAAATCACATATCAGGCGGTATCTTCAATAGGAGTAGCCGGGGCAACACGGTGAAAAAATGCCCGGCCAAAAGAAAATGCAAATAAAATTTGGATATAAGCTAAACCTAGAATACACTGCATTTGAAAATACCTAAACGCTCCAAAGTAGCGCTACGATAAACCATAATCGGGAGGCTGTTGCGGAGAATTATCAAAAAATGTAAACCCGCATTTTTTTCGAAAAATCAATGTAAGTATTTGATTTACAATTAATTATATGTGAGTTAACATTAAATTATGTTAACCATGTAAACCCACTTTTCCCCCAATCACTCAAAGGATTAATAGGAGTACCTGCCTGGTCATTTCTTCGTGCTGCCTGTTTCTTCTAGAAATTAATTGGCTCCCATCGCTTTAATTTAGCTATTGATCGGCAAAATGCGCCGGGTTGTCGACTTTAACATTTGTTAACACCCTCTTTTTGAACTTTTGTAGCATAAAACAACGTTTAGGTATTTTCAGAAAGGACAACCGGCAGGCACAAACTATGACCGTTAAATAAATACTTTAACCCGAAAGCAAGAGCTATGAACGCATTTTTTACGCATTAATCAATAAGTTTTTTAACTCAAACATGAATAATCGTATGAAAAGGATCAGCAATAATATATACCAGATCAGCTTAGGCTGGGTCAACGCTTTTGTGATAGAAGATAATGGCCTCACCCTGATCGATACCGGCCCAAAAGGGAGTACAGGAAAAATTTTCAGCGCAATTAAGAACGGGGGTATGAACCCTTATGCTATCAAACGGATCGTCCTGACCCACGCTCACCCGGATCATTCAGGAAGTGCCGAAGAGATGAAGAGGATGTTGAGGGTTCCGGTAATGGCACACCGCGAGGATGCGGAGATCATGCGCTATGGTATTGCCTGCCGCAAAGAGATCTGCCTGACCCCCGGGCTGAAAAACTGGCTGATCTACGAGCTGGCCATCAAGCGCTCGGGGATCAATATTGAGCCTATAGCCATAGACGAACAGTTAAATGACCGTGACCTGCTGCCTTTGCTGGGCGGCATTCGCGTAATTCATACGCCCGGGCACACCCGGGGCCATATCTCCCTGCTGGCGGAAAACGAAGAAGTACTGATCGCAGGCGACCTGTTGTCGAACAGTGCCGGACTGGGCCTGAGCGTCATCTATGAAAATATGGCGGAGGGGATCAGCAGCATCCTGAAAGTAACGGACCTTGACTTTGATAAAATGGTTTTCGGGCGTGGCCGGCCGATCCTGAAGGATGCGGGCAGCCTTATGCGGCAGGCCTTTGATAACTATGATTATGCACTCGTTTAAGCCGGATATCAACCATGAAAATCACTCAAACCCTGGAGCGCCGGGGCCGGGAACTTTATACCCTGGGCCTTAAGCTCATCTTTACCTATGCGGAATACAGCGAGCCATCTTTGTTTGCCTCTTTAATGAATCTTTGCATAGCAAAGGTTCCGGAGTTGCTAAGAGCGCATCAAAGCACTTTACCATTGGCAGGGAAGAACGGCCTTATTTTATTTAAAATTATCAATGTTGGCGAAATTATTGACCGGACTCAAAATAAACCTGTTCACGGGAGGGCATAAAGAGTTCGTTTTTTGGAGCCCAGGGACCACAAAATAAGAAAAATGAAATGACGATTTAAATGATCCCGATATCAATAACAAAGCATATATTTAGTCCTCATTTATCAATTATATGTCGGTTTATGCTCTTAAAAAGACCCTGCTGTTAATCAGCTTATTATTTGTGAACTTTTTGGCATCTGCTCAAAATGTGGCAGAGCCTGCAGACACGCACCCCGAATGGTCCAAACCTTATCAGCCGTTTCAAATTGCAGGGAATCTTTACTATGTGGGCACTTATGACCTGGCCTGCTACCTTATTGTAACACCGAAAGGCAATATACTCATTAATACCGGGCTTGCCAGCTCCCTATCCATGATCAAAGCAAACATTGAAGCGTTGGGTTTTAAGTTTGCCGATATCAAAATCCTTTTAACAACCCAGGCGCATTATGATCACATGGGGGCAATGGCAGCAATAAAAAAATTAACAGGCGCCAAAATGATGGTGGATGAAGGAGATGCGGAGGTTGTGGCCGATGGAGGCCGTTCAGATTACGCATTAGGCGGTAAAACCAGCACTTATGCACCGGTAAAAGTGGACCGTTTGTTACATAATGGCAACACCATAGAGTTAGGTGGCATGCAATTGGTTATGCTCCATCACCCGGGGCATACTAAAGGCTCTTGCAGTTTTTTGTTTGACGTGAAGGATAAAAAACGGACTTATAGGGTACTGATAGCCAACATGCCTACTATAGTTACAGATAAAGGCTTTTCAGACATTCCAGCCTATCCCGGTATAGAAAGGGATTATGCCTACACATTAAACGCCATGAAAAAATTATCGTTCGATATTTGGCTGGCATCGCATGCCAGCCAGTTTGGGCTTCATAGTAAACATAAACCCGGCGATGGTTATAATCCGGCTGCTTTTATAGACAGAAAGGGATACGATGCAGAGCTTAACGATTTGCAGGATCAGTTTTTTAAGAAAGTAAAAGGTAAGTAAGCGTTAAGTTAGAATCCGTGGGCTTTTGGCCTGCATATAGAACTTCCAATTACCCGGGCGTTAATTATCTTAGCTTAATGATTAATAGCCCCAAACACTAAGTTCATCAATATGCCCCAATTGTAATAGGCTGCTCTTCGAAGATGTGCTCCAGCCGGTGTTCCCAGTTTTTCAACACTGCCGATAATTCCTGTGGTGATTGCCGTGCCGGCCCATAAATTACATGAGGTTGCAATACGCTGAAACCTGTAAACTCAAAAATACCACGATGTACCGGCCTTAGGATCCCTTCGAGATCACCATTGAGGCCATCCCTCAGGTAGTTTTCCGGGGGGCCGCCTGTGGTGAGTGAAAGCAGCGCCTTCTTACTGCCGAAGAGTCCGGTTTCATAAAGGTGTCCGTTCTTATAAAAACGCCCCATAGCAAATACCCGGTCCACCCAGCCTTTCAGAATAGCCGGAATTGAAAACCACCACAAAGGAAACTGCCAGATCATCAGATCACACCACTCTACCTTTTCCTGTTCCATATTAATTTTATCAGCAAAGCCACCAACTTCAGTGGCATGCATCTCTTCCAGTTGCGGCTTAAAAAAGGCCGGATCATAAACTGTGCTAAAATTGTTCCGGCTGGAAACCGGATCAAACTGCATGGAATAAAGATCAGAAGTTTTAACATGGTGTCCGGCCGCTTCCAGGTGCGCTATTGCAGTTTGGTACATGGCGCCGTTCATACTTTGCGGTTCGGGATGGGCATAAACGATAAGTATATTCATTTTTGTGTCTTAATTTTAATGTCTGCCACAAAATTATAAAGTGATCCGTAAATTAGATTTGCTGCAGCCTGTTGTGTGCGGCATACAAAAATGTGAGTAATGAGTAAAATAAAATCAACATCTACCAATAACAGGAACCGGAGCGCGCTGGTAAACTTTTGCGGAATGAACTATGCACTGAATATGCTGGCCGGAAGATGGAAGCTATTGATCCTGTATAAGCTTGAAAATAAAAAGCTACGATATGGGGATATTAAAAAGATTATGCCAAACATCACTGATCGCATGCTAACCTTACATTTGCAGGAAATGGAACGCGACGGGCTGGTTATAAGAACGGTATACCCCGAAGTGCCTCCGAAAGTTGAATACGAGCTGACAGAAAGTGCGGTTGCTTTAGCGCCCGTATGGAAACAACTGGAACGTTGGGGAATTGCACATCGCGGGATCCTCGATCACGTTTAAAACCAAAATACTAATTTGACTAAAAAGGAATCAGGTATTACTAATCACGATCTCCATGTGAATACGGAGATCTTTGAAATACGATCATATCTCAACTCAACAGAGAAAGACTCTTTACTTTATGATGAGAAAGGCTTTGATAAACGGATAGCGGTTATTGATTTCATGGAGTTCTATGTTATTGATCGGATTGAAACACTCCTGCAAAAAACTGATCAGCCCGGTGAACTGATCTTGCTAAAATATAGCGCCCAAAAAGTAAAGTCTGAGCTGGAAGAGATTGATGTTAACCTGTTTCAAAAACTTCAGGCCAGGATCCGAACAGGGGGATCTACAGGAAAAGAATTCAAAAACCTGGTAAATGAATACATCAATTTTAATTTAGAGGATAACGAACACCAGGAAGAACCGGAGTATGATAACCTTGATGTATTTATCAATGGACTTTCCCCTTTTCAGACCATGCCGGAGCAGACTAAAGATTTAGAACCTGAAATGGTATATTATCAGAAAACGCCGGCGAGGATCGTTTTCGAGCTTGTTGAGAAAGCTCATTTCCTGAAAGAAGACGTTTTTTTTGACCTGGGCTCCGGCTTGGGCCAGGTAGCCATCCTGGTAAATCTTCTCGCAGAAATCACCGTTAAAGGTATAGAGTTTGAGCCGGCCTTTTGCAATTATGCGAGGGATTGCGCAGCGGAGCTTAACTTACCCAATGTGACCTTTATAAATGTTGACGCACGGAAAGCAGACTATTCCGAAGGAACTGTATTTTTTATGTTTACGCCCTTCAGGGGCGAAATTCTGCAAGAGGTTTTAGCGGTTTTAAGGCAAGAATCACTGCTAAGAAAAATTAAGATCATTACCTATGGGCCTTGTACTGCCCAGGTTGCCTTGCAAAGCTGGCTCCATTCTGCAGCCCCCGAAGATGGTAATATTTATAAACTGGATATTTTCACCAGCTTATAAAATTGAAGCAGTATTTGATCCGTCAGTGTTATTCCTGCAGCGTAATTTATAGCGGGTTCTCCAAACCCGCAGTATTGTGCAAATCGTCCATAAAAGAGGCTGTACCCAAAGACTTAAATCTAAAAAACTCTCAAAATAATATTTGATCTCTGTGAACTCCGTGCCTTCTTTGATATCTCTGTGGTAAAAAATTAACCACAAAGTGCGCAAAGAAGGCACAGAGGAGCACGGAGTTTTTATTGTCCAAAATTTAATTTTGTCCGGTATCTTATAATTTTACTTTTGATACAGCCTCTTTTTTATATGCTACCATCACCTTAATTCAAATGAATGGCGCTGATCCCTTTTTCCAGGGCGGTATCCTGGATGCCTGGTATGGAGGTGCCCTCCGCCCGGAATACGCTGATATCAGTTAAGCCAATAAAAGTTAATATAAATTTTAAATAGGGTTCAGCATAGTCAAAAGGCCGCATTGGGCCATCTGAATAAATTCCGCCTGATGATAAAGCTATATAAACCTTTTTACCTTTTATTAACCCTTCAGCACCATTTTCATCATATTTAAAAGTGCTCCCTTTTCTAACAATATGATCTATCCATGCTTTTAAGTTAGAGGGAATACTAAAGTTATAAAGCGGCGCGCCAATCACAATAATATCCGCATCCAGGATTTCCTGTATAGCGTCCTCCGAATGTTTAATGGCTGCTATATTTTCAGGTGTCCAGCTTTCTGCCGGGGTAAAAAAAGATGCTAGGTGTGCTTCTTCAAGGTGAGGAAATGGTTGCGTAACCAGGTTGCTTTCTTTTACCGTGCTACCGGGGTGTTCAGCTTTGATCTTTTCAATAATGGCATTTCCCAATTTAATGCTGAGGGAATCTCCGCCCCTTGGGCTTGAAATAATATGAAGTATTTTTTTCATCGTTTTAATTTTATCTGGTCAAATCTATTTACATTTGCTTATAAAATATTAGTAGTATACAAAAGGTTAGTGATATCCTTTTGTATAGTTTACTTAAAATCAGATAATTATGAATTCAACTGTGCCGGAAAGCACCCAGGATTGCACGGGCCTTTTGACCGCGATCGGTGATTCGCTATATGTAATTGGCGGTAAATGGAAATTGCGGGTAATTGCGGCATTGCGGGATGGCAATAAACGCTTTAATGAATTACAACGAATAGTAGAGGGCATTTCGGCCCGGGTATTATCCAGTGAATTGAAAGAGCTGGAACTGAATGGTTTAGTTAAAAGAATTGTTTATACGCAAACCCCCGTTGTGGTTGAATACCAGATCACGGATTACGCAGATACATTGGGTGATGTATTGCTCGCCCTGGCGGATTGGGGCACCATGCACCGCGACAAGATCAGGAAGGAAAGATAGATGGAATTACAGCTACCGCTGTTATGTGCAAATCATCTGAAAACAGCGCTATTCTCTAACTTTGTGAAGCGGCTTCCTTCGCATTCTCCATTTAATTCAGCGGAATCTCCAGCATAAATTTATGATGCCCTTCAGGCCCAATCTTACCCCGAATCCCTGGTGGATTATTTTTGCCCGATTTTATTATACCATCCTTGCTGCAGTTATAATTAATAATGAAATCTCCCGGACTCCCTGAAAAATGGTAAACAACTGTAAGCACCGAATGGTCGAGGTGCTGTTGATAGGAAATCCCCGTTTTTGTTACAGGAACAGGTTCACCATTAATGGTTAAATCAAGATACCTGAAATTACCGGTTACTGTTGAATTGAAAATAACTACCGGAAATGTTTCAGGGTCCTTAACCGGTTCAGGCTCTGTTCCTTTTATCAAATGCCACTTGATAAGTTCCTGTTTCACAGTTTTAAGCGCTGCTTTGGCCAGCATCCCGCGTAAAAGAATAAAGGTTCCAATCCCGAGAAAGAATTTAGCCACGGGTTTGTAAGTAGTTACATTCATGATCACTTTCTGGATGCGGTGTTCCAGTGCATCAGAATATTGCTCAATGTTGTCCCAGTTTTGTTCGGGCCATTTTTTGTTGCCACCGCTAAAGTTTATATCCGGCATCGCTAACGGCTGATTTCCTACGGGAATAATTTGAATGCCGCCATCTTTTGCGGTAAATGGCGAAAGATCTTTCACCCCGGCATATCCTTCTTTAAAAATAGGATTAATTGATAGTGACGCTGCCGGGATAGTAAAATATTGCTGCAGGAAAACCTGGCAATTATACCGGCCAAGAAAATAATCATGCACACGGAATTCTTTGTTCAAAAAACCGCTGAAACCGCCGAGCGCGCCACAGGCAATTGCGCGTTCGCCCTGGATGGTCTTTTGTTCAGGCGTGTTTTTGTGAATAGTACGCGAAGGGTCGATCAGGTATTGCCCGGCACATGTAGGATTCATGGCATCTTTAATTTGCGAGGCTTTAGCACGCATCTGGCTGATCATCGCTGAAAGTGTAAGGCCGATTACATGCAGCAGCTTATCGCCAAGGCTTATTGCCTGTGGTTTTGTGCTTGGGAACGGGGCGATCATCAAAACGGTTGACTTAAAGGTATCATAGCTTTCATAAGCCTTTGGATCATGCTGTTGAGTGATATCTGTCAGCAGCTCGCGTACTTTATCAAAAGGCTCGTTGTTGATCATTCCGCCATCTACATTAAGGCTGTTATATGGGTCGCGGTCTATTTGAATGGCTTTGCGCGTTTTACAATCGTACAAAGGATTATTATTAACGGTGCTTTCTGTCCGGCTCACGATCCGGGAACGAAGACCAACCGGAAACGCCCCGGTCGCCATAGCTGCATCCATAGCAGCGCGGGTGTTCTCGCCGGAATAAATATTAAGCGGCATCCAGCCTTCAGAGCTTGGCTGTTCTCCCGGTCTTAGTAGTTCAAAGCAAGCATAATCATTATGAAGCTGCATATAATAAGGATGAAAGGAACTCGGCGCAGCCGATTTGAACGCAATGTCATAAGTAAAGCCTTCCAGGTTACTTAAGGTGGTAAACAATTTGAGTTTCCCCGAAAAGAAAGCGGGCATTTCCTGCCATTTAACAGCCCCGGCGGGGCGGATAGCCCGTTGTGCTACCTCATCTATAAACTGGCAATTAAGCGCTGAAACAACGTCAGTGCCGATATCTCCGTTGTCCAGCATTTTACTAAACATGTCACAGGCAGTTAAATCAACCCAGGAATGATACAGAATATTTTCCGGACGCTCTTCCTGCGGGTCGCTTAAGGGCGCTGTTATGGGGGTAATTCCCTGCTGCAAGGCGGCTGCAGTAATAATAGCGGTCATGCCGCCGGCGGATGCGCCCCCCATAACAGGAATTTCGATTTTATGTGAGGGAAACCCATCTTTGCCGCGGTTTTCCTCATAGGCAGTGAGCGCCTCTAACAGGTAGTCCATAACACCGGCAGTGTAAGCGCCGGCTGACACGGCGCCGGCCATACAAATGCCAAGCTGAAATGCAGGATTTGATTTGGGATTGTCCGACATGGCTTTAAATTTTAAGTGGCAGATCTGTAATAGATAATAAGTTGGTTATTAAAATTTTAAAGTATAATATTAAAATTTTAACCGGACTTTGACCAGCGTAAAAACACGGTATTTATGAGCGTGTTTTTACCTTATTTTCAAGGTTAAAATAGTCGTTAAAACTGTTTGGAGTTCCGGCGTAAGGGGTTCAGCTTTGCAGTATGAGGGTAGTTATCTCATTTCAATAGTCCTTGTTTTCTTTTATCACTCAAATACCTCCTTACCGGAATGTCATAAATTACCATTACCAAATACGCCACACCAACCAAAAGAATCATCCCTGTTATTATGATAAGAGCTAGCTGGGATGTTCCCGGTTTGTGACTGGAGTAATAGTTTCCAAACATCCAGAGGGCTGCATAATGCGTCATATAGACAGGGTACGAGATCTTCCCCGAAAACACGCAAAGTTTTTTAAATGCAGGCGTTAGCGTCGCGCCGGCTCCCAATGCAACAAGTAAAGGGAAATAGAATAATACAATGAAAGGTTCGGTTAGCCAGTTCCATTTTGAAAAGGGCGAGATAAGTGCCAGCACCAGCAATACCGCTATACCTAAAAAGCCCAGCTTGTTTTTAATGATCCAGTTGGAGCGGTAAACCAATAGCCCTGCCAAAAAGGAGAAACAAATGCGGGCGCAGCCGTCCCAAAAGTTGGGCCCGCCCCAGCCGCCCATCAGGTTCCCTGCGCGGTAACAAACAAAGCAAAGCACTGCTGCTGAAACTATCGTTAATAAAAGCAAATAACGGCGACCGAGCTTGCAGAGGATGAATGCGTAAAAAATATTAGCAACATATTCCCAAAAAAGCGACCATGCGGGCGCGTTAAAACCGAACAGGTTAAAATAACGATCAGGCATTACCGGGTAGGGGATCAGAAAAACAGAAGCAAGAAATAGCAGGATGGTTTTACCGGCAGAATACAATTCCGGGTGGCCGCCAAACGGATCAAACAGGAACGCTAATAAGCCCAATACGGAACCCAAAATAACCAAAGGGTGCAACCGGATCAGCCTTGATTTAAAAAACTCGATAACCCCCATTTTCCCGATCCTATCGTCATAAGCATACCCGATAACAAACCCGGACAAACAGAAAAAGAAGTCGACTGCTAAAAAGCCATGTCCGATGAAGTTTTTGCTATAATCAGAATAAGCTATTTCCATAAAATGGAAAACTACAATTGCCAGGGCAGCTATGCCTCTTAATCCGTCAAGAATTTCAAAATGTTGTTTGGTTTTTAAAATGTCGGGGCTTAGTTCTTTTGTGTTTAGTGATGTCATTTAACCGGGCTAAAGACGGTGGCAAAATATTCCGCTGGGGTTACATGCAGTGCCCAAGAATACCGAATAATAATAATTTCACCAAATTTTAAACAATTATGAGCTTTATAATTACGCAATCCTCTAAACTACGTGCTTAGCCTTGGTTTGTCTGCTAAATTCAAATCCCAATTTCATGCATCCCAATAAGGTTTATTGCCAGATTTTATCAATTATCCCTGGATTTTTTTTCATGTTATAAGAGTTTATAAACAATGGTCTCAATAGATTTAAGTGATAGCTCCCGGCAGCGCTTTTATAGTCTGCGGGAGCTGTAAACTTATTTCCATCCGCCTCCCAGGCTTTGATAAAGCGTTACTATTGCTGTTAACTGTTGTAGCCTGTCATTTACGCTGCTTAGCTGCGCCGATAAATAGCCCTGCTCAGAGGTAAGTACATCTGTGTAGGTTACATAACCGCCTTTTAATAGCTCACGGTTATAATCAACCGATCTTTTCCAGGCATCCAGTTGCATTTTACGGGTATTGGTTTTTGCACCCACCGCCTGATAGGCGTACATTGCGTTTGATACTTCCTGGCCGGCAGTTAAAACGGTTTGTTGAAATGTAGCCACATATTCTTCGTATTGTGCTTTGGCTACCAGCAGCCTGCGCTTATTAAGGCCCTGGTTAAATATGGGCTGAGTTAAGCCTGCGGCAACATTGCCAAATACAGATGCGCTTTTAAACAGGCTTTCAACAGTTGAAGACTGCCAGCCACCCTGGGCTGTAATTGTAAGGGATGGATAAAAATATGCCCTTGCTACATTTATCTGCTCAAAATAATACCGTACATTGTATTCGGCCTGCTGTACATCGGGCCTGTTGCTCAATAGCTGGGCGGGTACGCCAGCCTGCAATACAGTATCCATATGCCCAACATCAAGCGAATCTCTTTGGATGGCGCCGGGTTGTTTGCCAAGCAATAAACATATTGCGTTTTCTGTTTGATTGATGTTGTTTTGAAGATCAGGAATAGTAACTTCTGCAGCATACCGGTTAGCCTCACTTTGTGCTACCGATGCTTCGGTCACCCTGTTGGCTTGTTTCAAGGCCTTATTGGTTTCCACATCCTCTTTATACTTTTCAACCGTTTGCCTGGTTATAGCCAGTTGTTTATCATAAGCCAGAAGGTTATAGTAGTCGGTGGCTATGTTTGCAACCAGCTGTGTTTGCACTGACCTTTGATAGGCATAGCTTTGCAGCAATGAAGCCAGCGCCGCTTTGTTTGCGCCTTTTAATTTACCCCAAAGATCTATTTCCCAGCTGGCGCTTCCTGACAGCTCATAAACACGATTGGGCGTAAAGCCAAGTCCGCCTCCCTGCGTAGCTGCAATTTTCTGTTGGGTAACCTGCGGGCTCACACTCACTGTTGGTAAAAACGCCGCTTTGGTTTGCCTTAAATTAGCTTCAGCCTGTTTAATGCGTGCAATGGCCACTTTCAGATCGTAGTTATTGGCTATCCCCTGTTGCAATAATAACCGGAGGGCCTGGTCTTTGAACATCTCTTTCCACGAAACATTACCAATTGATGTGGTGTCATTGCCGTACATACCCCTGTATAAACTATCGGTTTTAACTGCAGGGCGAACGTAAGCCTGCCTTAACTTGCACGATGGCAATATGATGATAGCAGCTGCGGCTATGGCAGCAGCATGCCTGAAATATTTTAAGTTAATTTACATTTTATTTATTGATTAATTAATGCGCTGTTGCAGCTCCGCCCTCTGATGCCTTAAGCTTTTTTTTACTGCCGAACTTTTCCTGCAGGGTTTCAAAAATGATATACAATACCGGGATCACAAATATGCCGAAAACAGTCCCTACAAGCATCCCGCCAACTGCGCCGGTACCTATTGACCGATTACCTTCGGCGCCAACGCCCGATGAAAACATCAGCGGCATCAAACCGAAGATAAAGGCCAGCGAGGTCATTAATATAGGGCGCAAACGGGCTGTGGCGGCTTCAATTGCGGCTTCCATTATCGGCATCCCTTTTTCGCGCCGTGCTACCGCATATTGTACGATCAAAATAGCATTTTTGGCAAGTAGCCCAATCAACATCACTACCGAGATCTGCATATAGATATTATTATCTATCCCCATAATTTTGGCAAATAAATAAACACCTGATAAACCAACCGGTAATGAAGAAAGTACGGCAAGCGGGATAATATAGCTTTCATACAGTGCGCTAAGCAGGAAAAACACAAACACTACGCACAATGCGTAAATAAAAACAGTTTGACTTCCCGAGCTTACTTCCTCTCTTGATAAACCGGAATAATCAAAAGTGTAGCCTGCGGGAAGGGTTTTAGCTGCGGTCTCCCGCACTGCTTTAAGCGCATCACCGCTGCTAAAACCCGGTTTGGGGCTCCCTATTACCGAGATGTTGTTGAATAAATTAAACCGGGACAAACTTTGAGGGCCATTGATAGCTGTTAACGTAACAAACTCCGAAACCGGCGCCATGGTGCCTGCGGCATTTTTTACATAAATATTATCCAGGCTTTTTGAATTGCTGCGATATTGCGTATCTGCCTGCACCATAACCCGGTATTGTTTACCAAACTGGTTAAAGGTAGAGGCATATATACCGCCATAATAGCCCTGCATGGCATTGGTTATATCGCTTACCAGCAAGCCTGCCTGTTTTGCCCTGGACACATTTACCGACATGAGGTATTGCGGATAATTAGGGTTAAACCCGGTTGCTCCATACAATATTTCGGGACGCTGGTTTAATGCGCCCAAAAAGCCGCCCGAAACTTTATAAAAGTCGCCAATGCTGCCGCCGGTTTTATCCTGCAATTCAATGGTAAAACCAGCGGAGTTACCAAAGCCGGGAACAGTCGGCAGTCCAAAAAACAGGATCCTTGCATCCTTTATTCCCGCAGTCTTTCTAAATAGCTGTCCTATTACATCATCAACCTTTATGCCTTTTCTTTCATCCCATGGTTTCAGTTTAAAAAACAAGATCGCAAAGTTGCTGCCCACACCATTAATGATGCTTTGCCCGGTAACTTTGCCCCGGTTTGAAATGGTTGGGATGCCGGCGCCAATTTTATCAACAATAGTAGCTATTGCCGTTGTCTTTTCGAGCGAGGTACCCGGCGCCAGGCCAATGTCGCATAATACAAAACCCTGGTCTTCGTCAGGTACAAAACCACTTGGAGTGGTTTTCATGCAATATACCAGCAGGGCGCCAAAGCAAGCTATCATTACAGGTACTATCCATTTTCTGCGGGTTAAAAACCCGATAGCGCGCTGGTACTTATTTTTTACCGCATCAAATGCGGTATTAAAGGCGCCATAAAAGCGTTGCAAAAGGTTTTTCTTTTTTGTTTCATGCTCATCATGCGGCTGCAGGAATAAAGCACACAGGGCCGGGCTTAAAGTAAGCGCGTTTATGGCCGATATAATAATTGCCGAAGCTAATGTTAACCCGAATTGCTTAAAAAACACCCCCGAACTGCCTCCGATAAATGATACCGGGATAAATACAGCTGCCATAACCAGGGTAATGGCTACAATGGTGCCGCCTAATTCATCCATTGCATCTACAGCCGCATCATGTGCTGATTTATAGCCCGCATCCAGCTTGGCATGCACAGCCTCAACCACCACTATGGCATCATCCACTACAATACCTATGGCCAGTACCAGTGCAAATAAAGTAAGCAGGTTAATTGAAAAGCCAAACAGGCTCAGGCAGGCAAAGGTACCGATCAGGGAAACGAGCACAGATATACCAGGGATAATTGTTGAACGAAAATCCTGCAGAAATATAAATACTACAATAAACACCAGGATGTAGGCTTCTATTAAAGTTTCAACTACTTTATGAATAGAAGCACCTAAAAAATCGTTTGCACTATACAGCGAAACATAGGTTACCCCTTTTGGAAATGAAGGAGCATTTTTATCAAGTGTTTCTATTACCTGTTTAATAATTGTTTGCGCGTTTGAGCCCGCCACCTGGCTCACTGACATAACTGTTGACGGCTTACCATCAGTACTTAATCCTGATGAGTAGGTAAGTGTACCTAATTCAAGCCTTGCTATATCCTTTAAAAGCAACTGTGAACCATCTGGATTTGAGCGCATAACAATATTCCCAAACTGCGTAGTGTCAATTAATTTACCGGTATATTGTATGGTGTATTGAAAAACCTGGTTACTGTTTTCACCAAACTTACCAGGGGCAACATCAATATTCTGTTCGGCCAGTGCATTGTTAACATCATTTGGTGTTAAGCCATAATTGGCCATTACATCCGGCTTCAGCCAAATCCGCATGGAATAATCCTTTGCGCCAAAAACATTCACGCTGCCAACCCCGTTCACCCTCTTAATTTCGGGAACCAGGTTAATATTGGCATAATTATTTAAAAATGTCTGGTCATAAGCGGGGTTATCACTTTTCAGCGAAAGAAACATCAGGTTGCTGCTCTGTTGTTTTAGAACGGTTACACCCGCCTTGGTTACTTCGGCAGGCAGCACACTGCTCGCAGCAGATACCCGGTTCTGTACGTTTACCGCGTCAATATCGGGGTTGGTGCCTAATTTAAAATATACGGTTATGGTGGCGCTGCCATCATTTGCAGCGGTTGAGGTCATATAGGTCATCCCTTCCACACCGTTGATCTGTTCTTCAAGCGGAACAACGACGTTTCTCTGAACTACACCCGCACTTGCCCCTGTATAAGCGGCTGACACAACTACGGTAGGCGGCGCTATTTCCGGGTATTGCGAAACCGGCAGGCCCAGGTAGGCCAGTACACCCAGTATTACGATCATAACCGATATCACTGTTGATAAAACCGGCCTTTCTATGAATATTTTAAGCATGATAATTTTCTTTTAAGTTTTCAGGTAATGTGCCTTATTGCTTATTTATGTTTTAAACTTTTATCGCTGTTTGTAGTTGGTGTTTTTGCCGCAGCATATAAACTGTCGGCATTAGCGGGGATCGGTTTTATGGCAATTCCGGGCTTTAAGGTGCCAATGCCCTCAATTACCAGTTTATCCCCCTGTTTTAAGCCGCTTTGTACTACATATAAATCACCTATCGGGTTATCAGATAATTGAACCCCGGTATTCACGGTACTGTCTTTAGCGCTTAATGTGTACACAAACTTTTTACCCTGCAGATCATAAGTAGCGTTCTGAGGGATCAAAATAGCGCTGTCTATGTTAACCGGAATTTTGATGGTTGCACTGCTGCCGCTCCTGATTAAGCCCAGCGGATTAGGGAAATTAGCCCTAAAGCTAACCGAACCTGTTCCGGGGGCAATTGAACCGCTTGCCATTACTATCCGTCCTTTTTGCGGGTATTCTGTACCATCTGCCAACAAAAGTGATACATCAGCCATGGTGGCCAACTTATCTTTTAGTGTTTTACCTTTTGTGTTTCGTAAAAAGTCAAGCAATTGCTTTTCATTTAATGAAAAGTAAACGTATATATTTTGGGTGTTATAAACGGTAGTGAGCGGATTGGTTG
>JAQBOS010000308.1 GCA_028287925.1 Mucilaginibacter sp.
GATTTTGCCGGTCATGTATCAATGGTGATGGGTGTGTTTTACAAAAAGAACGCCGAGTGGAAGTTTAATGCCATTGGTGAGCCTACCCGCGACAGGAAGCTGGAAGAAACAGTACAAACAGTTAGCCAAAACTATTTATAACAAAAATGCACCGGGGTTTTTATTCAGTGGTGATCCGGGTGCTTACTATAAAAACGATATTTTAAAAGAAACAAATTATGGACAGCACATTAGATAACAACGAGCTAAATATTACCCCGGTTAAGCTTGATATAAGCAGCAATACCCCGGTTAAACTGGATAAGGAAGGCAATGTAGACCTTGCCAATATAAGCCCGGACGAGGTAAAAAAATATGGTGAAATAAGTAAAACCATTGATCCGAAGGATGTAAACTCGATCCTTAACTATGGTACCGAGGTTCAAAGCTCCATGGAAAAGTATAGCAATACCTTTTTAACCTCGGTACGTACCTATAACTCAGGCGAAGTTGGCGGTCTAATTAACGACCTGCTTACTGAACTGAATTATATTGATGTGGATGAGCTGAATCAAAATGCATTTACCTCGTTCATTTCACATATTCCTTTTGTAAAAAAATTGGTATTTGATGCTAAAAAACTGTTTCAAAAGTATGATACAGTAATTAACAATATCGACAAGATCACCAATAAAATTAAAGCCGGCAGGATCAATTCCATTAAGGACAACGCATCGCTGCAAACCATGTTTGATAGCAATGTTAGCTATATCCACCAGATGGAAGAGCTGATCATCTCCGGTCAGCTAAAACTTAACGAGCTTAATGAGCAGCTTGCACAAATGGATGCCAACCCATCGGCCTATAACGACTATGAAATTGCTGATATGCGCGATTTCACCAACAGGCTTGATAAACGCCTTGCCGACTTAAAAGTGGTGCGTTTTATTATGATGCAATCGCTTGCCCAGATCAGGGTGGTGCAAAACAACAATACCAGCATTGCGGAAAAAGCACAGTCGATCGTATCAACTACTATTCCGGTTTGGAAAAACCAGCTCACTATTGCTGTGGCGTTAAACCGCCAAAAGGAAAACGTGGAAATGCAGAAAAAGATCTCGGATACCACGAATACCATCCTGCAAAAAAATGCCGAGCTGCTAAAACAGAACAGTATTGATGTAGCCCGCGAGAACGAAAAAACAGTGGTATCATTAGATACATTAAAGAAAACAACGGCATCGCTGATTGATACTTTAACCGAAGTTAAGCGCATCCACGAAGAAGGGACCCAAAACAGGAAAACATTAAATACCGAATTACAAAACCTGGAAACAGAGTTAAAAAAGACAGTAACTAATCAATAATTAGGTCAACAGTCTTGAGTCGAAAGTCTTAAGTAAAATTGATTTTTTCCCGACTTCGGACTTAAGACTTTTAACTTAACACTAAAACAAGCCGCCATTGCTAAATAAAGCACCATGGCCAGAGAAATCGCTTTTAGAACGCGATACATTGAGCGCGGGTATGACCTCCGATAAGCACAATGGCTATGCCTGCTTCGATGCAGAAGCATAAGCAATTTTTTTCAAAAAGTACTGACACCAATTTGTCAGTACTTTTCGCATTTTTTGGGTAGCAAATAAGGCAAAAAGTGCGTTATTAATGCAGAAACGAATTTTTTGGTAAGCCGGGGTGATCTTTCACTGTTTCACCCTGTACACTGTGTTTACTGTGAACAGCAACGTAAAACTATACTATAATACAGGGTATAGTTTACATTGGGCATAGGTTTGGGTTTATTCCCCACCGGCTAAAATGTTAAACGCGATTTCCCTGGCACCATCATGGCGGCTTGTTGCATTAATGCCCCCGTAATTTTGTAATTTTGCAGAAAAAAATATTGGCTGCTGATTAATGGATGAAAACCGATTAAATATTTTAAATGAATCGAACCGGATGCTCAGTAAGCTGCAATTGCTTTCTGTTTATTTTGGAGAAGATACTATTTATAAAATTTATTTACGCAGCCAGGTAATCCACAAGCTTTTTGAGAACAATCCCGAGCTTGATATTGATAAGCTTGAGCTTTTTCACCTGCAATTTACCGCAAGCCTTATTGAGCTGCTCAGGAAAATTAAAAAGAACAACGAGAACAACATCAGCATCCTGTTTGATGAGGTCCAGGTAAATAAAGAAATGGTTGAAAAGTTGAATGATTCGGTTTATACCGAAAATAATTTCAACATTGATAAGCAGCGGCAGGCGCTAAAGATCAATCTCTCCTTACGAAAACTTTTCCAAGTGCTGTCGGATGACTCTTCGGACGATCCGCTTTCAAAAAACATCAATGCTTTCAGCTCACGCTTTGCGCCTGATTTCTTTTACTCAATTGATAACAAATTATTTGATGACCTGGTTACTTACAACGATAACGAAGTTTACACCAGTACTTATGCTGTTATCCAGAAAAAATTAATGGGCTTGTTATGCAAGTATGATTTTAAAACAGAGTTTTTTTGTGGGTTAAAATCAGGCACCCAGGTAATTGAGGTTTATAAATTTACGGATACCGAAAGGCACTTTTTATATTTCCCCGCCCACAATTTATTTATCTTTTTAGACGTAGCCAGGATCAGCGGGTTAGATTGGTCAAACAACCTTTCGAAGAAAGAAAAGCTGATCCATGAGTTGAATGACAAGAATGATAAATTGTTAAGCAGCGCCGGCGCCATGAAAGCAAATATGCCCGCCGATATTAAAACCTTATTGATCGAGGACCTGAAAAAACTGGAAGATATAAATTTCCTTCAAAACCTGAGCAATATTGATGTGCAGGCCAATATTTTAAAAACCATGTTAAATACCGACATCAACTGATCAACCAAACACAACATACAGTGATACTCAAGCTTAACAAAATAATAGCATCAATTTTTGGCATAGGATTTTTAAAAGGCGGCGGCACCTATGCAGCATTGGTAACCTGTGGAGGCATATGGCTGCTTTGGCAAAGCCCGGCTTTCCAAAACCCGCTCTATCTGCTGGTAATTACTATTGTTATAACGCTTTTAGGCGTTTACGTAAGCAATAAAGTTGAGTCTGATTGGGGTGAAGACAGCTCGCGCGTGGTGATTGATGAAGTTGCCGGGATGTTAATCTCCGTTTTATTTATACCTGCCAATATCTATTTCCTGTTAGCCGGCTTTATTTTATTTCGCTTTTTTGATATTGTAAAGCCCTTATATATCCGCAAAATGGAAGCGCTCCCCAGCGGGACAGGTGTAATGATGGATGATGTGCTGGCGGGGGTGTATTCAAATATATTGTTGTGGGTGGGTTATTGGGGATGGGTTACGTTTTTGAAATAAAGAAGCAATCACCTGGTTTTGTAAACCACTATTATCGTACCAATGCAGATATTCATTGTAAAGGTGCCGGACAATAAGCTCCAAATCGTTACCGCATTTTTGAAAGAATCAGGAATAGTTTTTACGAACACCGCAAATACCCCCAATGCTGATACCAAAGCTGCAATGGACGAATTAAAAGCAGGTAAGGGTAAGACATTCAAAAGTGTTGAAGAACTTTTTAAAAGCATTTAGTCACTCCACCAGCTCAGGGGGTCTCTGATTAAACTATCTAAATATCTCTATATTCACCATCTTAAACTCCGCAACTTTCGGGTCGGATTGCGTATTGCAGCGCCGTACTTTTGTTATGTACAAATAAGGAAAACAAAATGAAAGACCAGGAAATAACAAATTATAGCCGCATTGAAGACGCAATAGGCTATATAAGAGATAACTTCAAAAACCAGCCAACACTTGATGAAATTGCCGAAAAGGTACATTTAAGTCCTTTTCATTTTCAACGCATTTTTACCGACTGGGCAGGCGTGAGTCCGAAGAAATTTTTACAATATATCAGTCTTGATCATGCCAAAAAGATGCTTGCAAGCCAGGCTACATTATTTGATACCGCTTTTGATACCGGCCTGTCTGGCACCAGCCGCCTGCACGATCTGTTTGTAAATATTGAAGGGATGACACCCGGCGAGTATAAAAATGGCGGCGAAAATCTATCGATCAATTACAGCTATGCTGAAAGCCCGTTCGGGAACGTGCTGGTTGCATCAACCGAAAAAGGGATCTGCCATATTGCATTTGCAAACAGCGAGGCAGAGGGACTAGTGGCGTTAAAAAAAGCCTTCCCAAATGCAACTTACAAAGCTATGGTTGACCTGATCCAGCAAAATGCCTTGTATATTTTCAAACATGACTGGAGCAAGCTTGACGAAATAAAGCTGCACCTGAAAGGCACCGATTTCCAGATTAAAGTTTGGGAAACGCTATTGAAGATCCCCGCGGGCAAACTCTCAACCTATGGCAACATTGCTAGTCAGCTTAACCAGCCAAACGCTTCAAGAGCAGTAGGCAGCGCGGTGGGTGATAACCCGGTAGCATTCCTCATCCCATGCCATAGGGTGATCCAATCCACCGGTGGATTTGGGCAATATCACTGGGGTAGTAACCGCAAAACAGCAATAATAGGCTGGGAAGCAGCGCAGGCGGAAGCACTTAATTAAATCGACCTCACCCCAACCCCTCTCCAACAGAGAGTGGCTTAAAAATCAAATAAATTATACAAGAGCGAAGCTAAAGTCCTCTCCTTTGGAGAGGATTTAGGTAAGGCTAAGAAAAAACAAATGACCACAACAAATAAAAGAATTGAAGCCGTAAACTGGCCCTCGATTACCGAAGCTATGAACACCAATGGCTATGCCATTATCCCAGGCCTAATCCATCCGGAGGAATGCAATGCGTTGATCCAAAACTATGGAGATCCGGGCAGTTACCGCAAAACAGTGGTAATGGAAAGATACCGCTTTGGCTTGGGTGAGTATAAGTATTTCTCCTATCCCTTGCCAGCAATAGTACAGGAGTTAAGGCAACAGGTATACCCTAAACTTGCCCCTATTGCCAATAACTGGATGCGGGTGCTGAATATTCAAACCATATTTCCTGATACATTCCAGGAACTACAGCGGCTTTGCCACGATAATAAGCAGGATAAACCAACCGCGCTAATTTTAAAATACGGCCCGGGTGGCTTCAACACCCTGCACCAGGACCTGTATGGCGACATTTACTTCCCCATGCAAATGGTTATGTTTTTGAATGAGCCGGATGAAGATTATACCGGGGGAGAATTTGTGCTTACAGAACAGATCCCGAGGGCGCAATCAAAAGCCATAGTTTTGAAACCGAGTAAAGGGGATGTGCTGTTATTTACCACTAACTTTCGCCCGGTAAAAGGCACAAAAGGTTATTACCGCGTAAATATGAAACACGGGGTAAGCGCACTGCACAGCGGCGAGCGTTATACTCTTGGCGTTATTTTTCACGATGCGTTAAGCTAATGATTAACCATATTGATATCAGCGACCAGGATGCCAGAAAACTCATCAGGCATAAACAAATAGTGCTGGGTGGTAACCGCAAGCTTAAAATCTACGGGTTGCTGAACTGTGCATCAGGCAAACGAATGAAAAGGAAAAACCGGGTATTTTTTACCGGGTTGAATGAAGCTATTGATAACGGCTACAGGCCCTGCGGAAACTGCATGTATCCCGAATATAAAAAATGGAAAAATGGATCTGTTTAGCAATAACACTATCGAAAACCTGTTGCCCTATGATGGTACGGTAAATTACCACGGCAAAATTTTAAAGCCGGCGGAGGCTACAAACTATTGCGATATTTTAATGGATACCATTGCCTGGAAAAATGATGAGGCCGTTATTTTTGGCAAACACATTATCACCAAACGCAAAGCTGCCTGGTATGGCGATGCAGGGTATTTCTACACCTATTCAGGTACTACCAAACAAGCACTGGCATGGACGCCAGAGCTGCTTGCATTAAAGCAGTTGGTTGAAGAAATAACAGGAACAGTCTTTAACTCTTGCCTGCTAAACCTTTATCACAACGGCGATGAAGGCATGGCCTGGCACAGCGATGATGAATCGTCGCTCGGAAAAAATACCACCATTGCCTCGCTCAGCTTCGGCGCCGAAAGAAAATTCAGCCTGAAGCATAAAACTACAAAGCAAGCGGTTTCAACCCTGCTTGAAAATGGCAGCCTGCTGGTTATGAAAGATGCTATACAAAGCCATTGGCTTCACAGCCTGCCAAAATCAAAAAAAATAAGCCGGCCAAGGATCAACCTCACCTTCCGCACCATCATTAATTAAACACAGCCCTATAAGGATGCGCGCAGACTATTTATACTGTCAATTAATGTGGCATATTGGTTTGCCATTTGATTAAAAAGGCTTTGATCTATAGAATAAGTCAAACTATTATTACGTTTTTCAACATTTAATATTCCCAAGCTTTTTAATTCTAAAACATGCGCATTAACTATTTCAGGAGTTAATGCAATGCGGCTAAAATCCTCGGGGGTTATTGTGTTACCATTGGCGGTAATGAACCTGATGATGGTAACCCTTGCCGGTAATGCCAGTGCACTGGTAAAAGTTGATAATTCATTATCACTATCAATGAATCTTGAATTTAAGAATGACATAACAAAAAATATTTTTGCAATGAATGTAAGTTCAGCAATACCGTTTTAGGTGTTGTGCCTTTACAGTTCAGTAATTATAAATCGGGATGAATAAGAAAATTTATGCGCTAATAAGGATAGCTGTTGCAGTAAGCTATGCTACAGCAAATGATAATTAAAGCTCAAATTCTCCAGGCGCAAAGCAAGGGTAACAGGTTTGCGGAGTAGGATCTTTCTAAATACTTGTACGCTAAATAATTATTTAGCCTAAAGAATAGAAAATATAAAAAGGAAAGGATAAAAAACGCGAATGTTGCCGTTACAAGCCTTTTAGTTAAAGCTAATTTAGGATGCGAGGGAAGCTTTTCAGAGAAAGGAGCGGGTTTCTTTTTAGATAAAAACCCGGCGGTTGATTTTAACGGTCCTGTTTTATAAATTTTAGCGGTTATTGTTATTTGCCCCGAAACATCAGTTGTGCTTGAATGAAAAGATACATAGCTGCACGAAAATATTAAGATCAGCAAAGCAATGCTGAGTGCTAACGATCTCCTGGCTATGTTTATGAAGCGCATTTGTTTATTTAACAATAATTTATACCAGGCAGGGGATCTTGGTATGGTAAAATATAATGGCGCAAAGTTATGCCGCCATTGTTAATTAACCTCAAGCATAGTGTTAATAAATTATTAACTAATTGTATAAAAAAAGCAGGATGTTCATCCAAAACACCCCGCCATCCTTATTGATTATGTATTATTGATTATGCACTGTTTAAAAAAGCAGGATGTTCATCCAAACACCCCGCCATCCTTATTGATTATGTATTATTTTCCGTAAACAATCCATGAAGCTTTTGACCAGTCGTTAGCCGGATCAACTGCGCCTACATAAGTAGTTTTAGTAAAGAACGAATCAGTTAAAGTTGAAGCAGTAAACGCAGCAGTAGCTGTGATGGCTGCCGAACCAGCTTTAGGCAAAATATTTGGAGCTGTGTTGTTGAAGGGATCTGTTAAGCCAATATCTGCAGCGGTGGCAAACGTTTTGCTTTTATCACGTGTTTCAACCAGTGCTTTTAAGCCATCGGCTGATAATAAAGCAGCATTGGTTAATTTATCAACTTTATAATTAGCGCCGTATGATTGTAATAAGCTGTTTAAAAATCCGCTGGTACCGGCTATGTAAAACTGGGCAGTTACATCATTATCAATGTCCAAACCTGCTTTTTGGCCTCCTAACACAATTGAGTTGGCTAAAGTAAATTTAGAGCCTCTTCTCCAACGCATGTTGTTACCGTAGTCGGCAGATACACCAGTTGCATTATTTGGCCCGATAGCGGTAAAGTTTGATAACACAGGGCTTGTAACCGGGGTTAATAAATAGCCTTTGGCATCTGTAGTGTTATCAACCTCAAAGTTGTTTGAGATATCGCCCGAGGTTCCTTTATTATCGGTAAATGCAGGGTCTTTAATTGAAATACCAAACTGGATCTTACCACGATATCCGTCATCCAAATCAAAATCATCATCGGCATTGTTGTAAGCTAATAAATATTTAGCATTAAATGTTCCGCCAAAAAACTCAAAAGCGTCATCAAGGCCGCGTAAAACTTCAATATGGTCAACAACAGTACCACTGCCTACGGTGTACATGCTTAAGCCGTTTACTTCATCGCCCGGGTTTACCGCTTTACCTGCATATTCTATCCGGATGTATTGTAATATACCTGAGTTATCCGAATCATTAGTACCGCCAAATAGCTGATGAGCGGCATCAACGCCACCTTCAATAACAGCATGGTTGCCATTACCGGTTGCGTTACCTACAACCACAAGTCCGCCAAAATCACCAGGTTTTGGTGAAGCTTCTGCCGATGTAAAAACAATTGGTTTAGCTGCTGTACCGGCTGCGTTAATCTTGCTGCCTTTATAAATGATCAGTACGCCTGATGAATCTTTATTACTTACAATTTTAGTACCCGGGTCAATAGTTAGCGTTGCATTATTATCAACATAAACATAACCTCTTACGCGATAAGTAACCCCGGCTGTCCAGTGGGTATCTTTAGTGATGTTCCCTCTTACATCAACATTGGTAACAGGTGTAACCGGCTTATTGCCTTTATCATCATTTTTTGAGCACGAAGCCAGGCCCAGCAAGGCTAAGGAGCCTAATAAATAAAGTGATTTTTTCATATTACTTGTTTAATAATTGCTTGTTAATTGGTTTTTATTTGTGTTTTAAATGTTACTTATGAAAATCAAAATTGTACTTGAATGATAGCGTGGTTGAGAAGCCCGAATAACGGCTTTGGATGATCTTGTCCTCGCTGCTTTTATAAGCCGTGCTGTTGGCAGACCCATAGTTGTTATAATAAACAAAAGGCTGTGCCAGCAGGTCAGAAACGGTCAGCTTAATTTCTGCACGTTTGTTAAACAAGGCTTTGCTTAGCTGCATATCAATAACATCGCGGGGCTTTTCGTAAATATCAACACCACCCGTTACGGCCCTGAACCGCAGACGCTCGCCAATCCGGTTGTAAAGCACGTTGAAAGTAAACCCGCTATTTTCGGGTGTATAATAGATCCCGGAATTGATGAGGTATGGCGACTGCCCCTGCAGCGGTGTCGAAACATCCCGGCCGTCGGCAAGCTTTACTTTTGCATTGATGTATGATGCGTTAACATAAAAAGTAACATTCTTTAAAAAACTGCCATCGGCAATAAAGTCCAGTTTTTTACGAAGCTCTGCCTCGAAGCCAAAATCTGTTGCGTTTAGTGCGTTTTGATAAGTTAAAATATCGTTGCCCTGGTTAATTTGCTCAATCGGGTTTTTGAATTTTTTGTAGAAAGCCGATATGGAAATCACTTCTCCGCCTGATGGAAAGTATTCATACCGCAGATCCGCATTGTCAATCAGGCTTCTTTGCAGATCAGGGTTTCCTGTTATAATAAAGTTGTTCTGGTAATCAAAATACCTGAAGCTTGCCAGCTCCCTGAATTCCGGCCTGTTTACCGAACGAAAATAAGATGCGCGTAAATTTGTTTTAGGCGTTAGGCTATAGGTTAAATTACCCGAAGGCAAAACATCGGTATTATTATACTCCTGCACTGGCTTGCCCGCCGGTGAAAGTGTTTGGTTATAGCGTTCAACCCTTGCACCCCATACAAACCTGAGCTTGTTGGTCAGTTTATTATCAAGCATTACATAGCCTGCATCCTGCTCCGCCTTACCTTTATAATCAGTAGAGCTCAGATCAAGGCGGGAAAGATCAATCCCGTTTTGCTGAATGCTCTCCGGGCTAAACACATTACCTATGTTTAAACCATTGCTTAGCTCCAGGTTCTTTTTGCCGGGTGCAAAGGCGGCCGAATAACCCAAAGCATCAATACTGAAATCGCGATCGCGGCGAGATATTAAACCACCGAACTTTAATTTTTGGGATTGATCCAGCCATTTAAACGGGATGGCAAGATTCGCTTTAGCGCCGTAAATGTTTTCATTTAATTTACTGTAGATCCGTCCCAGGCTGTTTGGCAACGGACTATTCTCTGATGCCAGTACAATGTACTCGGGTAAATTTTCGGGCGTAAAAACAGTTACAATCCGCTGATCAGGCTGGTTACGGTATGATAACCCATACGAGCCGCTCCAGTCAAAAACAATGTTGCGCCTGCCAAAAGTATGCTGCCCCTCTAATACGGAAGTATAGATGCCGTTTTGGGTGGTTTCAACCGAGTAGCCTTTATAGCGTAAAGGCTCTGTTTGGCTTGCTTCAAAATT
>JAQBOS010000310.1 GCA_028287925.1 Mucilaginibacter sp.
TGCTGTTTATATTTAAAGGCGATATTTTGATAACTTATTGATCTGATAGGTTGAGAAGATTGTTCACCTTTTACTGGTGATATTTTGGTGTTATCAGGCAAAAGATCAGTTAAAGTAAACTGGTAAGTTTTTATCTGCCCGGTACAGTTTAATATTTTCACAATACCTGGGATGATCTTATAAGCGGCAGCCATAAAAACGCCAATGGTCAGCATGTTTATAGCAGGTGCATCGGCAGACAATTTATTGATAACTACCAATATTAAAAAACCCAGTACGGCAAAGATCTCTACCAGGCGCGACGGCAGACTTTGTAAAGTTTGCTGGGTAGCTATATTTTCATTTAATTGATCCTGGTAACCTGAATAGCGGTCTGTAAAAAAATCCTCTTTGTGGTAGATATTACTTTCAACATAACCGGCCAGTGATTCATGCAGGTGCTGCAGGGTTTTCTCACTCGTTGTTTTGATCTGGCTGCGCACATCTTTTAGCCTTTTACGGATATACCACCCCAGCAAAACTACCGGCGGCAGCAAAAGCACAAACAGCAATAAAAAGAGCGCGGGATGATAAAACAGGATAGCGCAAATAGTAAAAAAGATCAAAATAATTTGAGATACGATCTGTTGAAAATTGGTAAGGATATAATGACTAAACTCAATCGGCTGCTGGCTAATACGCCTCACCAGGATGGAAGAATCTATTGTTACAAAGCGGCTGTAATCATCCGATAAAT
Organism: Mucilaginibacter sp.; assembly: GCA_028287925.1. GTDB lineage: Bacteria > Bacteroidota > Bacteroidia > Sphingobacteriales > Sphingobacteriaceae > Mucilaginibacter. Next base: position 737 of record JAQBOS010000310.1, read on the forward strand.
AATTTAATAAATTTCTTTTTGACAACCTTGATGCTACATTATAAAAAAAATGGTGCTGCGATTTTAGTCCGGTAAAACCAAACCAGTTTTTGATACTGAAAAGAATAAAAAATATGCCGATAAGCAACAATGAACCGGGGTTTAATAATGCCTGTGGCAGGAATAAAACTTTAGCCGGGGCAGTGTTTTTTGTATAAAGGTTTAATACAAACAGCAACATCGCTAAAAAGGCAATATCAAGTATACCAATAACAAGATCGAAGACAATTAGCTTATACAGCTTTATCTTTTCCCTGCTATTTAAAATAGCTGAAATACCTGATAAAATTTGCTTCAACTGCTTAAGGATGTACTTTGAGTGATTGGGTTAACTACCTATAATCAGAGTACGCGGGGATAGGAGGATTGGTTGCCTGTGTATCCGGAATGTTTATTAGTGTAGAAGTTGGAAAAATTGTCATTGCGAGCGAAGCGCGGCAATCGCGAACTATGCATTTACGCTTTACAGTTAGCACACCGTTCTACTGCTCTGTAAAGTTCGCGATTGCTTCGTACCTCGCAATGACAAGGGGATGTATCATACCCCATTAATGGATATATCTAATTAAATTTCAACAGCTTTAATTACGCTGCATCCTTTGTTTCCAAAATCCCCTTCCAGAAACCGGCTGCTAAAAGGCCACCAAGTACTGGAGCAACAATAAACAGCCAAAGCTGGCTAAGCGCTTTACCACCGGCAAACAATGCAGGGCCTAAGCTACGGGCAGGGTTTACTGAAGTACCTGTTATAGGAATAACAACAAGGTGGATTAAGGTAAGCGATAAACCAATTGCAAGGCCAGCCATTGCAGGATTTGCACGTTTTGATGTGGTTCCGTAAATTACAATAAGGAACAGGAAGGTAAACACAGTTTCAGCTATAAAAGCTGACTGAGTTGAGTACTTGCCAAGGTAAGTTTCGCCCCAACCGTTCGCACCAAGCGCATATTCGCCCATGGAAAAACCTGGTTTGCCTGATAACAATAAATACAAGATCCCGGATGCGCAAACGGCCCCGATGCATTGCGAAATTACATAGCCAATACAGTCTTTAAAGCTTAATTTGCCTGCAGCCAGCATTGAGATTGAAATTGCAGGATTAATGTGACAACCGGAAATTGGCCCGATTGTATAAGCCATAACAACAACGCTAACCCCAAAAGCCAATGAAATACCTAACAAACCAATACCTGAGGGGGCAATTCCTTCGGCATTGGCGCCTGCGATAACAGCCGCACCGCATCCAAATAGTACAAGGCAAAACGTACCGACTAATTCGGCTACGTACTTAGTAATTGGTTTAGTTTCCATAATTTATCAAAAGATTAAGGTTAAATAATTCTATTAAATATAGATAACTAATTATCAATTATAAAAATTTGTTGCCAAATAAAATATTAAGTAAACAATATGGCAAACTCCGTTTTCTTACTAGTTATTGTTTTTAATGAGAACTCAAAACCATGATTCACCAGGATCTCTCTTACCAGGGTAAGGCCAATCCCCTGCCCGTCTTTTTTTGTGCTGAAGAATGGAGAAAAAAGATTTGCAATTTGTTCAGCGCTGATGCCTGAACCTGTATCAGCTATAACAAGGCTTTTTTTGTTACTTGTTGTAGTAAAAGTTATTTCTCCTTTAAAATCGATTGCTTCGATAGCGTTCTTAACAATGTTGATTAATACCTGCTCCATTTGCTGCTCATCGGCCATAATTTTGAATGGACCATCAGCTAAGTGAAATTTAAACTCAATCTCTTTCTCCATAGCTTTAATGCCCATTAGCTTAGTAACAGCCTTAACTAACTGGTGCAGATCAACAGGTTGTTTATTTGCAGCAGGAAGCTTTACCAGCTCAGCAAAATTCCGCATAAAGAAATTAAGGTTCTGGTTACGGTCTACAGCCACTTGCAAAGCATCTTTAAGTGTATTAAACTGGTGACCCTCCCAAAGCTGATCGGTTTTCAAGGCAGATTGCATGATAGAATTAACGGGCCCAACGGTATTATTAACTTCATGGGCCATCATCCTGATCACTTTGCCATAAACATTCTTTTCGGCGGCTACAATTTCAGCGGTCAGATCCTCGATCATAATAAAATGCCGGGAAAACCCACGATCAATAAAATGCGATTTTTGAAGCTTATAGGTATTTATGCCATCAGCTTTAACCATAACTGTTTCGCCAGATCTTAAAAGTTTTATCTGTTCAAATAACGGATGCGTGAGTTTATCAATAGGATAATTGAGCACCTGGTTTGCCGCTGCCCCAATAATTTGCAACGCTTTTGGATTGATCTGCTGCACGTTATCGTCATAGTCTAAAACTACTATCCCGGTTGGCGATGTAAAGATCAGTTTTTCTAAAAAGAAATGCTGTTGTTCCTGCCGGGTGCGTTCTGTTCTTAGCTCATCCATCATCTGGTTATAAACATCCGTTAACTGATCAATTTCATGCTTGCCGGTGGAGAGGAATTTCACATTAAAATCACGGTCCTTTATTGCATCCACACCCTGCATCAGGGTTTTTAAAGGCTGGATCAGCTGCCTGTATAATTGTATTGCTATAACTATTGAAATAATTACAAATACCTCAGATACAATGAACCAGACCTTATCGTTATTAAAAATAAACCAGGTAAGCGTAAGGGCCACAAGGTGTATTATAACAACAAATAAAATATACTTAATCCTCAGCTTCATCGTAAGGGATTTGATATTTATCCAGGCGGCGATACAAAGCGCTGCGGGTAAGGCCCAAAGATACAGCTGCTTTTGCAATTTTATTTTTATGATACTCCATTGCCCGTTTTATCATCTCTACCTCTACTTCTTCCAGCGTTAATGTGCCTATGCCCGGTAACCGGATATCTCCCTTTTTAACAGGCGAAAGCTCCAGTTGCGAACGAAAATCGTCAATATCCAGCTCATCATTTTTACTCACTAAAATAGTTCGTTCAACTATATTCTTCAACTGCCTTATGTTACCGGGTAAAGGCAATTGCTGCAGCCATTTCATTGCACCTGCAGCTACTGAAAGTGATGGCCGCCTGTAAATTTCCTTTAAATTATCAATAAAGTAATTAACCAGTAAGGGAATGTCTTTTGGCCTGTCGCGCAGGGCGGGCAAATAAATGGTAATTAAGTTTATACGATATAACAAGTCTTCCCGAAAGGTGGTTCTGCTTACCATTTCGTTCAGGTTTTTATTGGTAGCGCAAACTACCCGCACATCCACAGTTTTGGAGCGGCTGCTGCCTAATACTTCATAGGTTCTGTCCTGTAAAACGCGTAACAGCTTAACCTGGCTGCCGGCGTCAAGGTCGCCTATTTCATCTAAAAATATGGTTCCCTTATTTGCCATTTCAAACCTGCCGGTACGGTCAAAACGGGCATCGGTAAAAGCGCCACGCATATGGCCGAACATTTCGCTTTCAAATAACGAGGTGGAGATGCCGCCCAGGTTAACCTTTATAAACGGCTTATTTTTACGTAAGCTGTTTTGATGAATAGCTTCTGCAATAAGCTCCTTACCTGTGCCACTTTCACCCATTATCAGTATGGATGCATCAGTGCCTGCTACCCTGCCAATGGTTTCTAAAATATTCAGCATTTTAGGGTCTTCACCAATTATATGCTGAAAATTATAGGTTTTATCAAGCTCCTTTCGGGTGTGATGCTCTGTCTTTTTTTCTTTCAGATCAAGCAGTGTTTTAACCGATTGCAGCAAATGATCATTGCTCCATGGCTTATTGATAAAATCATTTGCGCCCAGCTTCATGCCCTGTACGGCCAGCTCAATGCTTGCCCAGCCTGTTATCAATATAATGGGGAGGGAAGCATTTAGCTGTTTAATTTGCCCCAGCAACTCCATTCCTTCCTTACCCGAAGTATCATTGGAGAAATTAAGATCAAGGATGATCAGCTCCGGCTCGTTCTTCTTTATACTTTTTATAGCAGCAGCGGGTTCAGCACTGTCAGTTGCATCATAGCCCTCGTCTTTTAACAACAGGAGCAATGAAGTTCTTACCGCAATATCATCATCAATTACTAATATCATATTTATGTACAAGTATAAGAAAATCCGGACCGGAACCGGGATTAAGTGATTAAAGGATTTTGTCGGATGCTGGGTTATTTCGATATTCTGAACCGGGATTAAGGGGTTTTTCAGATTTTGGCCAATGGATATAGCTGGTTAAATTCTTTTTACTACGTATTCCATTCAACAAAATCCTTCACTTCATCACGGTTCTATTCTTTTACTACGCCTGCAATTCCATCCGATAAAATCCTTTAATCCGCTTAATCCCGGTTCCGGTTCTGACTATTCCTCATGCAACGCCACAGCCGGATAAATTGCGGCCGCTTGCTTACCGGGGTATAGCGAACAAACCAGCACCAGCAAATAGATAAATACGATTGATAATGCCATAGCAATCAAATAAACACTTGCCTGCAGATCAAACACATTTAGCAATGGGAACTGAACCGCAAAAAAAGACCCGACAATTAATGATAATGTTGCCAGGATCATAGATTCGGAAACCAATTGAGATGATACAGACTGCCCGGTTGCACCTACAGCACGCCTCAGTCCGATCTCACCCCTGCGCTTGTTAATATTATACCACATAACGCCGAACAGCCCCAGCGCCACGTTTATAACCAAAAAGCAGGCAACTATCAGCGTTACAATCATAGGCACCAGGCTAAAAAGATTGGTGCTTTTCCTTTTATTTACCATGTGCTCAATCTCCACATTCGAGTTTTTCATATAATTGGCCAGGGTCTTATACAAATGGCCCTCAAACGCAGCGTCAGCATCGGGTGTAACCTGGATCATCATCTTACCCAACCCACGATAAGAACCAGTATCCGTTCTCATATAAATGGCCTCATTTGCAGGGAAATAATCGCCTTTTGCTTTAACACCCTGTACTACACCAATTACCTTCATATTGAATTTCTTTTCGTCCTGGCCAACCAGCTTACCTATTGCTTCGTCCTTGCCAAACAATTTCTCCTTCAATTCTTCATTAATTATAACCGACTTGTATTTTGCAGCTGCATCCTCTTTACCAAACCATCGGCCTTCAGATAATTTCAGGTTTAAAGCATGTTTGTAATTATCGTCTGCGATGTAATAGTCAGCATTGGGGTTTAAATTTTTATAATGAACGTCTCCACTCCACCGATTATTCGAAAAGGGAACATTATCGCTGCAAAAGCTTACTTCTTTTACCTGGGGCATTGTTTTTATGTTTTGCCGTAAGTTTTCGTAAAACATATTAAGCGAGTCGGTATTTTGGGTATTTATGGTATTTTTGTAGTTAACCATCCAAAGGTTTTGATATTCAAATCCCATGGGCTTTTTATAATTGTCGTAATAAAACACCATCAGTGAAAACACTGCGAATATGATCAGGAACGAGACCAGCATCTCGGACATTAATAAAAAGTTTTGTTTCTTTTTATTCCAGATCAGTTTAAATAAATGCTTGAACATAATATTTTGATTTAAATGATTTGATAATTAATTATTGACCTTTTAAAGCAGTCACCACATTTAGTTTTGACATTCGCCAGGCAGGATAAACTCCCGACAGCAAACCAAAAACCAAACATACCAGCAAACAGATAAACAATACCGTAAAATTGATAGACAGCTCCAGGTTTGGAATAAGGTTTGCACTGTTCAATACCTGCAAAGCTATGAATGACAGAACAATCCCTATTATTCCACCCAATAAAGTAAGGATAATATTTTCGACTATAAACTGGTAAACCAATGTTCTTGACGAGGCGCCAAAAGCTTTCCGCACACCTATCTCAGATGAGCGTTCCATAATACGGGTGATATTAATATTCATCAGGTTTAAGGTGGGCAATAACATTAGTATGAACGCGAATATGCTGATGGCGGTAATTACAATAAAAGTTCCGGAATGTGTTTCGTCCCCATTATCAACATACGATCTGATATAAGTATCGGCATGGCTAAAAACATGGTCGAATGCCTTTTTGTCTTCCACAGGCAGCCTTTGTATCATTTGCTCATACTCATTGTGCATTTTGTCTACATCGTCTTTTGAATTAGCCAGTAGAATACCAAAATAACCACCCTGATATCCTTTATTGCTTTTATATCCCCCATCCTTAGCTACCGTGTACGGAAGGTAAATATCACTGTATAACATATAACTGGTTACAGGCACGCTTTTTATTACACCAATCACCCGGTATTTTACATTATCGGCTTCAATGTACTTGCCCACTACATTCGGAATATCACCAAAATATTCCTTTTTCATATCCTCAGATATAACGGTCACCTTGTCAGCATTTGTTACCTGTTGTTTGTTAAACGCCTTTCCCTCTAAAAAATCATATTCAAGCACATCCCAATATTCAGCATTGGTGTACTTAAAATTCACTTCTATTTTCTTGTTGTTAACATAGGTATTAGTCCCGCTAAAGCCTGAGGAAATAGCTATTTTAACCGGTATTTTTAAACTCCCGGCGTAATGGGTTAAGAAATAAAATGACGCCGGCCCCGAAGACGTAGCGTTTTTGCCTACCTGGGAGATCCGTGATATGTATAATGAACGGTCGCGTTTTTTGTCGGGATAATTATCGCCGACAACCTTATCAATAAATGCGGTTAATACCAGCAATATGGTAAGCGTGAAGCTGATGCCAAACAGGCTGATGAACGTGAAGAATTTCCTCCTCCGTAATACCGCTATGGCTATTTTAAAATAATTTTTTAGCATTGTCTTAATTTTTTAGGCTGATGTGAATTACTGAACCTGCGAACCATCAAATAAGCGAACCAGCCTGTGGGTTTTGTGCGCCATGTTTTCATCGTGCGTAACCATTACTATGGTGGTGCCATCTTTTTGATTAAGCTGCATCAGGATGTCCATAATCTCATTACCCATGGCGCTGTCAAGGTTCCCGGTTGGCTCATCGGCCAAAATAATTTCCGGGCGGCCCACTATTGCCCTTGCAATGGCCACACGCTGTTTTTGGCCGCCTGAGAGCTGGTTGGGGAAATGCTTTACACGGTTGGCAAGTCCAACCTTTTCCAGCGCTTCGGTAGCAAGCCGCTTTCTTTCCTTTGCAGATACAGAACGGTATAATAGCGGTAATTCCACATTATCCAATACCTGCAGATCATTGATCAAATGATAGCTTTGGAAAATAAAGCCCAGCTTCTGGTTGCGAAAATGTGCCAGCTGTTTGTCTGACAGGCGATCTATTTTTTGGTCAGCTATTTTAATAGCCCCTTTTGATGGCAGATCCAGTAACCCTATAATATTAAGCAGGGTGCTTTTTCCACAGCCTGACGGCCCCATAATGGATAGGAACTCGCCTTTGGCTATATCCAGGCTAATGCTGTTTAGGGCCAGGGTTTCCACCGTATTGGTGCGATATACTTTTTCGATGTTTTGTAGAGATATCATGATATTTAATTAGTGATTTATTGAGTTTGTGAATTAGTAAATTTTGATTGTTGAATGTTTTATTTGTTATTAGTTATATTCCCTGTCAGCATTTTTGCTATTCCCTTTCTGCTTTTACCTTTTTGCTTTCGCCTTTCTGCTTTTACCTTTCAGCTTTCGCCTTTTACCTTTCGCCCCATTTATAAATTATTTTCTCGTTTTTTTCAAAATCGTAGAGTGATAAGTAGCGCAGTTGGTAATAGGCGCTCCAAAAATCACGGAGGGATTGCACATAGTCCCGTTTGGCCTGGTCATTTTCCTGGAAAGCGATACTAAGATCGGTTATGCTAAGATCGCCCAAAACATATCTTTCCCGTGCTATTTTATATTTTTCTGATGCTATGCTATCAGCCTCAGCAGTGAGAGCCAATTGATCTCTCATTACATTAAATAAGGAAACCTGCGTTACAATTTGTTGCTTAAACGTTTGCTTATCCTGCTCAACCGAATATTCAGTGAATTTCTGGTTTGCTTCCGCTGTTTTTATTTTTGCTTTTGACCGGCCCCAATCCAGCACGGGGATAGAAAATTGCAGCTCGATCAATTGCTGGTTTTGTGGTGACTTATAAACACCGGGAATACTTTTGGCCGAATTTGAGGTACCAATATTTGCAGTTAAAGTGGCCGTTAAACCTGTTTGCCCATGGGCTAGGGCAACGTCACGCCTTGCTTCGGCAATGCGCCGCATAAATGCTATAGCGTCTGACCGGTTTGAAAATGCTTCGGCCAAAACTTTGTCGGCTGTTACGGTCATCTGGCTTATTGTTTCAGGCACCTGTAATACAATTTTTTCAGCGCTCTCTTGTCCTATGTAACTACGCAGATTAAGAGTAGCTATTTCCATATCGCGCTTTGCGGTACCTACAGATTTTTTTGCATTTAGCTGTTCCAGCTGTAATTGCAGAATCTCGTTTTTTGATACTTTACCCAGGTTGAATTTTAAGTTAGCTATCTTCAGGATCTTTTGGGTATTTGTAAGATTGGCTTCTGCGGTCTCTAAATTTACCTGTGCAAGCAGCAGATCAAAAAAATAGCCGGTTACTGTTATAGAGATCTGCTCCTGCGCCTCAATATAAGCTTGCTTGCTTTCATTGTATAACAACGGCTGGATCTTTTTATCCCACTTTAAACTGTTGAACTGGCCTAATGGCTGACTAAAGCCTATTGCATACGGAACGCCGTTATACAAAATGCTATTCCTGTCGAAATCATCAAACCGCTGTAATTGGGTCTGGCCATAAATAGTTGCACCGGTTGCGGTTATACTTTGGCTGAAATTTAGCGTCAGCGATGAATTATCATAATGGATTGGCTGAAACAAGATAGTGCCGTCCGGCTGTACAACGGGCGTGCTTGTTTTGCTGTAACCGGGCAAATTGCCGTTTAATGATAACTGAGGCTGATAGTTTGACTTAAAAGTACGCCATTGCCAATATTTGGTTTCACGTGTGGTAACGGCCTGCTTTGCCGCAATTGAATTATCTTTCGCCATTGCCACCACATCCTTTAAAGTTAGCAGGGTTGAATCAACCCCACCGCTGCAAAACGCATTGAAGCTGATGGTTAAAAGTAATATTGTATATAGAATTCTCATTATTTCTGAACTATGATTTTTAAGATTCGAGGATATAATTTTTTGCGCTTAACTAATCTCTGATTAACTAACCTCTAATCTCTACCCTCAATTAATAGTGATCTCCTTTGAATTTTTATACTCACTCATATCCGAATTAATCACCATATCGCCCGGTTTTACGCCATCTTTGATCTCTACACAATCAAAATTTGTGAGGCCGATATGTACAGTGCGTTTTTAGGCTTTGCAGTTGTTTACTACAAAAATTTCATGCAATTCAGGCCCTTTGAAAGCCGGGCCGTTTGCTACGCGCATAATGTGGTTATGCGTGGCGGTTACCAGGTAAACATCCACCTTCATATTGGGGCGAAGCTGTTTGTTATTACGCTCATCCAGCTGAATATCGAAAGAGATAATGCTATTTTGAATTGATGGGGATACATTAACCACGTGCCCGCGCAGTTGTACTTCGTTAATCAAAACAATAACGGGCAGCCCGGCATGCAATTGATCCATTGAATTATCCGAAATACTGCCCTGTACTTTAAAGCTTCCCAAATCGGCAATCCGGGCTAGTGATTCACCTTCCTTTATATTTGCGCCAATGTTCCTGTTTACATAGGTTACCACACCGGCCCGGGTTGCCACAATATTTGCCAGGTTCAGCTTGCGCTGCAAGGCATTTAAATCGCTGCTTAAAATGTCAGCTGCAATTTCGGCCTCCTTTATTTCTATCTGCATGGTTTGCTGCTTATTTTTCACCTCGTTTTCAAGCTGCTTCTTTTCAAGCTGGGCAACTTTTAAATTCAACTCGGCTTGCTCAATACCTTCACGGGTACCTCCGCCGGCCTTAAATAAGCGTTTGGCATTTTCAACAGCATCAGCCAGGTTATCAATGCGCAGCTTCTTAATGTCGTTGTTCGACTGGATGTCGTAGAAGCTTTTATTCAGATCAAGCTTCAGCTTTTTGATCTCGTTCTGTTTTGATTCAAGCTGAAATTTCAACTTCTCGAAATCTGTTTGGGTAGCGGATTTATCAAGCGTGAGTATTGACTGGCCAGCTTTTACCTTATTGCCAGCATCCATGATCACATTCTTTATGGAGGCATTTATCGGGCTGGTCAGGATCTCTTCAAACTCCGGTAAAACCTCGCCGGTGGCATTTAGTGTATTTTCAATATTGCCGGTTTCAACTATAGCGGTTGTAATCTCCGACCTTTTTATAGATGATTTGAACGTTGTCCGGATTATCCATATAAAAGCAATAAGAATGGCTATTGCTATCAATCCAATAATAATTGTTTTTTTTCTTCTTTGTGAAGTAACTTCCTGTGTAATTTCTGTATCCATTATAGTACCTTGTATAGCATAGTTATTTGCAATAGCCATACCAAAGTTTAAATACTTATAATCAAGTATTTACATAATGTATAATTTCAAAAAGTGATCGATATCGGACAAAAAGTTTGAAAACGGACCGCGAATCGCAGATTTTAAATGATGATTAAACAGATTTAACTGATCTTGGTATAGATGTGAACCGATAAATCAGATAAAGCTGAAACAGGAGATCAGCTTCATCTCCTTCATCAGCACTAATCTGTGATCCCGAAGGAGTCTTTCAATGCACGCCTGGCTGCGTGATAGCCACACATGCCATGTACGCCTCCGCCTGGCGGCGTGGATGAGGAGCAGATATAAATTCCTTTTGAAGATGTTTTGTAAGGCGACCAGCGCAACACCGGGCGGGTAAACAGCTGACCCAAATCTATCACTCCGCCATTAATATCCCCGCCTATATAATTGGGATTATAATGTTCCATTTGGGCGGTATTCATTTTGTGCCTGGCCAGGATGGTATCCTTAAAACCAGGCGCAAAACGCTCTACCTGGTTTTCAATTATGGCCGTCATGTCTTTTTTAGATCCATTAGGAACATTGCAATAGGCCCAGGCGGTGTTTTTGCCTTCCGGCGCGCGTGTGGGGTCATATATGGTTGGCTGAG